>NZ_LWFH01000714.1:0-2107 GCF_001635725.1 Oleiphilus sp. HI0066 | reverse complement strand
TCAAGCGTTTGAAGCAACAGGTTGATACGGTTAAGGCTAATGAAAATGTTCAACGGGCACAAGCTGCCGTAGCTGAACGTCATAGCGGCTCACATTCAAAAATGAGAACGGCAATGGACTCATTAGATCGGATCAAAGAAAAACAGGCGCTTAAGTCTGCACAGATGGCAGCTGCTAGTGAACTTGCTGAAGACAGCTCCGCTACATCGCTTCAAGCAAAGCTTGAAGAAGCCGGTATCGCTGCGAGTGGGAGCAGCGCTGATGACATCTTGGAACGCTTGAAAAAGAAGTCTACGTAAAAGATAACCAAGCAATACTAGATTTTATTCAGAGATAGCGGAAGTAATACAAAGGAGGATTGGAAATGTTTGCGATATTTTTAATGGATGATATGGATCCGTTTTATCAAAATATATCGTCGTTCCCAACTGTATTCTTTACATTCCTTTTGCTTGTTGTCGTGCTGTATTGGGTCGTCGCAGTTTTGGGCTTAATTGAAATTGATGTGCTGGATTTCGATATTCCCGAAGCCAATGGAATTGATATCAATGCCGAACAGGGTTTGAATAGTGCGAACGTTTTAGCTGGCTTGATGTTGCGCTTTGGTCTTCATGGCGTTCCGGTCACAATTATTTTGTCGTTTATCGCATTATTTGGTTGGGTCATTTGCTACTACGTAGTGCACTTTTTGATGGGTATTTTACCAGAAGGTTTGTTTAGTCTTTTGGCTAGTATCCCAATATTGCTTGGGTCGCTATATATTTCCGTCATGATAACTGCAGCGCTTATCAAACCATTACGGCCTTTGTTCAAAAAAGCATCTCAAGAAACAGTCAAGCGCGTTTTGGGCCAAACGGCTGTAGTTAAAACATCTCGTGTGGATAACAGCTTTGGGGAGGCAACTCTTGAAGATGGTGGCGCCGGGTTGTTGCTGAAGGTGCGTACTGATGGCAGCGCAAGTTTTTCTAAAGGAGATCGGGTTGTGCTGCTCGAATATAACAAAGAAGAAAATACTTACCGCGTGATCTCTGAGGATGACTTCGCGGGAAGCTGATCAAATTTTAATTAAAGATACAATCTTGGAAATGGAGTAACCACTATGGCCGATCTGTCTGTGTTGATGCCTTTGGTATTTGGTGTAGGAATATTTTTTGTCTTTCTAATGGGCTTTGCTGCGCTGTTTAAAGCCTTTTACATAAAGGTAGAGCAAGGAACAGCTCTGATTGTTAACGATATGTCGTCAAAACCAAAAGTTCACTTCACTGGTGCTTTGGTTTATCCCATTATTTATAAGAAAGAATTGATGCGAATCTCCTTGATCACTTTAGAAGTTGATCGAAGAGGTAAAGATGGATTGATCTGTGCCGATAATATGCGTGCGGATATCACCGTAGCTTTCTACCTGCGAGTAAATGAAACAGCTGATGATGTGTTGAAAGTAGCTAAGTCAATTGGTGCAGATCGTGCGTCTGATAAAGAAGCAGTCAATCAACTGTTCAATGCGAAATTTTCAGAGGCACTTAAGACTGTAGGTAAGCAAATTGACTTCGTTAAGCTGTTTGAGAACCGACAAGAATTCAGAGACAAAATCGTTGAAGTCATCGGTGATGATTTGAACGGCTACGTTCTCGAAGATGTGGCGATTGATTACTTAGAGCAAACGCCTAAAGCGTCCCTTGACCCAAACAACATTCTTGATGCAGAAGGGATTAAAAAGATTACAGCGCTAACTGCAGAGCAGAACGTTCGAACGAATATTCTTGAGCAAGATGAAGCTTTGGCGATAAAAAAGAAAAATGTTGAGACCGTTGAAGCAATGCTTGAGCTAGAGCGTCAGCAAGCGGATGCCGAAGAAAAACAGAAGCGCGAAATTGCAACCATTAGTGCTCGCGAACAAGCAGAGACGAAGAAGGTTCAGGAGGAAGAACGAAAAAAAGCAGAAGCGACGACTATTCAGGTTGAGCAAGACCTTCAGGTCCAGAAAGAGAATCAACAGAGAGAAATTGAGGTTGCAGAACAAAATCGTCAACGTGCTGTAGCGATTGAAGAAGAGAAGGTGACACGAGCGCGTGATCTTGAGATTGTATCTCGTGAACGTGAAGTTGAA
>NZ_LWFH01000713.1:0-1479 GCF_001635725.1 Oleiphilus sp. HI0066 | reverse complement strand
AGTCCTGAGGAGACAGGCCATGATTCCGTATCGAGTTTTAGACGCCTTCGACATGATCGAAAATTTCAGCTTTCACAACGTTTCCTTTTTAGACCTTGCGCCGAAAGAGCTCTTTTTGTTGAAGCGATAAGAAACTCTCCGCTAACGTATTGTTCCGACAGTTTCCTCTGCGACTCATGCTAACTTCCAGATTATTATCTAGTAAGGAGTCTCGCTAGTCTTTCGAAGTATATTGAGCACCTTGGCTGGAATGAATGAGCACTTTATCTTTCGATCTTCATTGTGAAACTGCCATTAATGATGCATCAATGACTAAGTCAGATTTAGGTGAAGCCTTCATCGACCAATCAATGACTTTGCGCGAAAACAGATCGATGACAACTGCAAGATATAGCCAGCCTTGATAGGTTTGTATGTAAGTAGAATCTGTCACCCATTCCTTGTCAGGCTAATCTACTTCGGATTCTCGATTTTAATGATTGTTTTTTGTAGCACAGAATGAAAACCTTCTCTAAGTAAACAAATTTATAATTCAGACGTTATTGAAGGAGAGAGGCCTAAGATCTTAGTAATTTGGTTATTCTTAACCATTTATAAATTGTTGTTCAAATGTATGGATAATGCTTCGAATAAACCTAAACGTCAGTAGCTAAATCCATATCGTCACTTTAAATTAAGCCTTCGATTGTCACGCTATTGTCGAGGTCTTGTCTTATAATCTATCGTTTACTGTTTCAAGATTTATAGGGCTAGCCGTGAGCGATATCGATTTAACTGATCTTCCTAACCTTGTTGAAGATTGTTTTAAAGCACCTCAACAAGATGAATTAGCGGTTGCTGAGCACAGCACGCATCCTCCTAAAATTTTGCTTCTTTATGGGTCTTTAAGAGAGCGCTCATTCAGTCGTTTAGTGGTTGAAGAAAGCGCACGCATACTCGAAAAAATGGGCTGTGAGACTCGTATTTTCGATCCATCTGGACTGCCTTTACCTGACGATGAAGATGCCTCGCATTCTAAGGTGCAAGAACTACGCGATCTAATGACCTGGTCTGAAGGGCAGGTGTGGTGTTCGCCTGAGCGTCACGGTTCGATGACTGGCATCATGAAAGCGCAAATAGATTGGGTGCCATTGTCTCTTGGTGCAGTGCGTCCTACGCAAGGTAAAACGCTTGCGGTCATGCAGGTTGAGGGTGGTTCGCAATCTTTCAACGTTGTGAATCAACTGCGTGTGTTAGGTCGTTGGATGCGCATGATCACGATTCCAAACCAGTCTTCGGTTGCTAAAGCATGGTTAGAATTTGATGAGAATAACCGCATGAAACCTTCAGGCTTTTATGACCGCATTGTAGATGTATGCGAAGAGCTAGTGCGTTTTACGCTACTTACGCGTGACCGAGCTGATTACTTGGTGGATCGATATTCCGAACGTAAAGAAAGTGCTGAAGAGCTAATGAGACGCGTAAATCGGAAAGTTATTT
>NZ_LWFH01000712.1:0-901 GCF_001635725.1 Oleiphilus sp. HI0066 | reverse complement strand
CTACCATCTCAATACCCAAGAAGAGGCTGAACAGAGAGATTATCAAAATTTTGGTAAAGCCTTTGCGGGTAGCCTGGAAGAGTACGAGAAAAAGTTTGGGACGCGCGGAGTGGTGCATGCGCTTGCGACCGACATCTATGATGCAACGGAAGACCCTCGCTTCGGTGTGGTTGGAAAACAGACTATCGAAGATACCGGACCATTGACTCGTGAGCGAATGAAAAACTTTGATGCAGGTGAAGTGATTCCGCGCACGTTTGAATTTATAAAAAATGCGAAGGAAGCGGAGGAGCCATTTTTCGTTTGGATGAATACCAGCCGAATGCATCTATACACGCGTATCGATACTGAATGGTTGAATAAAGTTGAGAAGTATACTTCGGAATCCGATTACCACGGCGCTGGAATGATGCAGCATGACCATGATATTGGTCTTGTGCTCGATTGGCTGGACGAGCAAGGTCTCGCAGAGAATACCATCGTTGTTTACTCTACAGACAATGGCCCTGAGCATAGCTCATGGCCTCATGGCGCCACCACACCCTTTAGAGGTGAAAAGATGACGACATACGAGGGTGGCGTGCGTGTGCCAACAATGGTTCGCTGGCCGAATAAAATCAAAGCCGGTACCAAGCTAAATGGTATTCAAGCGCATCAAGATTTATTTACCACTCTAGCTACGGCCGGCGGTGTGCCTGACGTCAAAGAGAAAATGATCGAGCAGAAAAAACAGTATATTGATGGTGTGAACAACCTTGATTACTGGATGGGGCTATCCGATCATTCTGAACGAAATCACTTGTTCCATTATTACGAAAGTAAACTAACTGCAGTGAGAATGGGACCGTGGAAATTTCATTTCTCAACGAAAGAGGATTACTACTCTAACGTGATTCCGCGA
>NZ_LWFH01000711.1:0-593 GCF_001635725.1 Oleiphilus sp. HI0066 | reverse complement strand
TGAGCAATTGGGTGAGGTAATTCGTGCTGGCGGACAGGGCATTGCTGGTATCAGTACATGGCAAACGATTATAGAGGGAACGCGTTAATGGAAAATAAACTAACGCATGTCAATGAATCAGGTAATGCGCATATGGTTGATGTGTCGGGGAAGGCAATAACTGGACGTATTGCTATTGCAGAGGCTTATGTTGACATGAAGCCTTCAACCTTATCATTGATATTGAGTGATCAGATTGAAAAGGGCGATGTGTTAGCAGTGTGCCGAGTTGCAGGTATTATGGCAGCTAAAAAGTGTTCTGAACTTGTCCCCTTGTGCCATGGTTTAAATTTAAGTGCTGTGAGCATTGATTTTGAGCCGCAAGACGTCAACGATTCGGCGCGCTTACGCATTGTTAGTACATGTAAGTTGAATGCGCAGACAGGTGTTGAGATGGAAGCGTTGACAGCTGTTAGCGTTGCTGCGCTGACTGTTTATGACATGTGTAAAGCTGTTGATAAAGCGATGCAAGTTAATGGCGTTCGATTGTTAGAAAAGCATGGCGGTAAGAGCGGCAGTTACTACGCAGACAATTAAATGCACTGCCAGTAATG
>NZ_LWFH01000710.1:0-791 GCF_001635725.1 Oleiphilus sp. HI0066 | reverse complement strand
AGAATAAACATAATAGAGTTACAGCGCAGATTTCATTAGTTCAAATTAAGCAAGAAGAAAGTAAAGATAAAAGGTATTGAACTCATCATTTCAGGAGGCAATTATGACGTTCAAAAATCTCGGTTTTCTTTTTTTATCAGGCATTATATTTTCTCAGTTAACGGCATGCCAAGATACTGCAAATAGTGAACAAGCTTCGGTTGCAGAGTCTGTCGAATCTGAGAGCGTAGAAAAGAGCATGCAGTCTAGTGCCGGAGACGAAGCTGCAGTTAAGACAAGTGCAGCGGTACCTCTTCAGCAGAGTGAAGATTCAACGCCGGTTCAACAGGCAGAAACATCATCGGGTAAGCCCAATATTCTCGTGATTTGGGGCGACGATATTGGATGGTCAAATGTAAGCGCATATAACCATTCGGTTATGGGCTATGGAACGCCAAATATTGACCGAATTGCGAATGAGGGGGTGATGTTCAGCGATCACTATGCCCAGCCTTCCTGTACAGCAGGGCGTGCGGCATTCATAACTGGGCAGTATCCGATTCGATCTGGAATGACGACGGTCGGCCAACCAGGTGACGCGCTTGGTTTACAAAAAGAGTCACCGTCTCTTGCTGAAGTGTTAAAAGAAGAAGGATATCGCACCGGACATTTTGGCAAAAATCACCTTGGTGATAGAAACGAACACCTGCCAACTATGCACGGCTTCGAAGAATTCTACGGAAACCTCTACCATCTCAATACCCAAGAAGAGGCTGAACAGAGAGATTATCAAAATTTTGGTAAAGCCTTTG
>NZ_LWFH01000709.1:0-548 GCF_001635725.1 Oleiphilus sp. HI0066 | reverse complement strand
AATTTTCGATCAACACCGTCGGTGTAATCGACAGAAATTTTTCGCTGAAGACTTAGCGGCATAGCAAACTTAAACTTGGCAAAATACTGCCGATGAACAGGCTCAATTAGAACGGTTTTCGTTTAAATACAGAAACAAACAAAAACCGTTCCAATCATAGTCTTCTTAGCGTGTACTAAGTCCCTGTTCAGCGCGCTTCACGGCTTCACGAACTTGTGCCGGCGCCGTCCCACCAATGTGATTACGCGCATTAACCGAGCCTTCTAAGGTGAGAACATCAAATACGTCATCGACGATTGTGTCACTAAACTGTTGAAGCTCTTCTAAGCTCATCTCTGAGAGATCTTTGCCTTGTTCAATACCATAAGCAACTGCTTTACCCACTACTTCGTGCGCGTCGCGGAAAGGCATACCTTTCACCACTAAGTAATCTGCAAGATCAGTTGCCGTCGCAAAACCTTTTAACGCTGCATCGCGCATATTTGACGCTTTAACCTGCAAGGCTGGAACCATGTCAGCATAGGCACGCAAACATCCTTTTACGGTAT
>NZ_LWFH01000708.1:0-454 GCF_001635725.1 Oleiphilus sp. HI0066 | reverse complement strand
CTGGGCCACTGAACTGATCAAGCATATTGGCGTAAGCCTCTTTTTCGTTATCCTTACCCCAGCTCGTAATCGTGCTGTGTTCTGCGGCTGGAATCGAGAAGCCTGCAATTTCAGCCCCGTAATATTTTCTTGCTGCCAAAATACCACTGATAGTATCCGTACCCATGAAGTTGACTAAGTTTGCCGCACCACCTATAGCTGCGGCTTCTTCAGTCGTTGCTCCGCGAGCGCCAAAATCGTGTAATTTAAAATCCAACCCTTCGACACTATCGGCAGTTTCTTCCATAAAGCGCTTAATTACTTGTCTGCAATTCCAAGAAACAGTTGCCACCGTTGTTGGATACCAGACAGCTCGCAACAATGCCGTTTCAACATAGCTGGTTAACCATGCGCAGTTTGGATCGGTATTGATTACTTGAACCATGGCGTTTTTAACTGGCGCCACATAACCTTC
>NZ_LWFH01000707.1:0-873 GCF_001635725.1 Oleiphilus sp. HI0066 | reverse complement strand
AGGGCTTCAGCGTGCGGTAGAAGGTCGGCACCCAGGAGATCGAATTGAAGCGACAATTCCTCCAGAGCTTGCATATGGAGAAAAGAATCCCGAGTTTGTATCAGTTGTTGATCGGGCTTTGTTTGACATTCCGGAACTAGTCCCAGGTATGAAGTTTCAAACTAATACCGGTGAACAAACTCAGATTGTTCAAATTGTCGATGTTACCGAAAGTACTGTGACGGTTGATGCGAATCATCCGCTGGCGGGACTTACCTTACGCTTCGAGTTGGAAATTATTGCAGTAGAGGAAAATTCATAAAAGCTATAGGTGAACAAGAATTTATTGTTTTGATCAGGTAATTTTCGAAACAGCATATATACTAAGTGTAACAATGCGTATTTAGGTGTAAGTGTAGATTCTCTTGCATTAGAAGGTGCGTGTATTCATCAACTCCAGTATTTATAAGAAAAAGCAGATGGAAGTAGAAGATCAAAACGAAGCGTGGAAAATCCTAATTGTCGAAGATGATGAGCGTTTAGCAGGGCTTACTAAAGAGTACTTAGAAAGTAATGGTCTTGTTGTCTCAGTTGAAGGCAATGGTACGAACGCTGTAGACCGAATTGTAAATGAGAAACCTGACTTGGTAGTTTTAGATTTAATGCTGCCTGGTGAAGACGGCTTATCCATTTGTCGCAAGGTTAGACCTAGCTACAATGGTCCAATTCTCATGCTGACTGCTCGGACTGATGATTTGGACCAAGTGCTTGGATTAGAGATGGGCGCTGATGATTATATGTCTAAGCCTGTTCGTCCAAGAGTTTTGTTGGCGCGTATCCGAGCTCTTTTACGTCGTATTAAAGATGTTGAAGCGCATGCAGATACTTCGCAAT
>NZ_LWFH01000706.1:0-1107 GCF_001635725.1 Oleiphilus sp. HI0066 | reverse complement strand
TTTCCTGACGATTTCGGATTTAAAATGCGTAAATATATTTTTACGCGTTTGAAAGCGATCGATAAATTGGTTAGTGATGCCGAGAAAGAAATACCGGCGAAATATTGGATTGGGGTCGATCAATTTACGAAAGATGATATTGACCACTTCAGTAAACGTGTTCGCTTGGCCTTGAAAGACGATAAGGTGAATCATCCAACAGCGCTTAAATTATTGTGGAAGATACGTTGTCGACAAGACCGAAGTCGTGGTGAATGTGTCAGACCAGAATAGCGAAGGAATAAAAACCAAAAAAATTAAAAGGCGCCAATTGGCGCCTTTTTTCTTATGATGCTTGCTGATTTACTGTGACAGCGTCATTGACGGCTTCTTTGTTTTGCATTGATGTTGTATGGGATTTATCGCCCTTATCAAGCCATAGAAGCATTGCAGGTAATGCGAAGAAATCAAAAATCAAAGCGAGTGTAATCGTGATCGCAGTGAAGATTCCCATGTATGCGTTCATATTAAAGTCTGATAAAGCAAGTACCATAAACCCTGCAACAAGTACGAATGTTGTTACCCATAGGGCGGTGCCTACCATGGTAAATGCATATCGAACGGCTTCTTCAGCGGTATAGTTTTTCTCTCTGCGAGCGCGTTGATATTTGCTAAGGAAGTGCACAGTATTGTCGATCACGATACCCAATATCATGCCAACACCACTTCCAATAGAGATGCCTACATCGCCTTGAAATAGTCCCCATATACCAAAGGTTGCGCCGATTGGTACGAGGTTAGGGATAATGCTTACAGCGCCTAATCGTAAGGAGCGTAAAACGATACACATCACGATGATGATAACGATTAAGGCATAGCATACGCCCATGATCATACTGTCGACATTGCGCTTTCCGATATGGGAAAACATCAAATTGGTGCTTGCTGCATAAAAAGATTCGATATCTGTATTATCTTCGAGCCATTGGCTAATTTCCTGCTCGAGGCGCAATGTAGTTCTGGTATCAACGTTTTCTAACGAGATTAATATTCGTGCAGAGGACTTATCGATATTCAACTGGTTGTTCAGGTCTAAGCCATAAGGAAGCGACATCTCATATAGCAACA
>NZ_LWFH01000705.1:0-841 GCF_001635725.1 Oleiphilus sp. HI0066 | reverse complement strand
ATCGGTCGTCTTCACGAATCTCAACAGTCGCGTTATAAACGTCAAACGCCGCCTGCCAGCTCTGCATATCCTCGAGCACACGCCATTCACCTGGAAATGTCACAACGACATGCGAAAAGCTTAGCTCTGACATCGCTCGCTCGACTTCCGCTTTAAGGCTACCAGCATTGTCAGGGTCGTCGTAAGACACATAGCGCACGCGATAGCCGTCGTTCTGAAGCTCCTTAGCAAAGTGACGCATGGCAGAGAAAAGGAAGGCAATTTTCTTCTTATGATGTTTCACATAAGACGCCTCTGTACGCACCTCTGCCATCAATATCAGATCATTTTGCTTGTCTATATCGCTCAAACTAGCAAGCGAGCGTGACAGTTGGTCTGCGAGGACTAAACAAAGCTTTCCTGTCTGCGTCGAAAACTCAGGCATTTGATGCGGCCTTTACGACTTCGTATGCATCAAGTGCCGCTTCACGAGACTCTTTAAGATCCACAATTGGATGCGGATAATCAGTACCTAGCCACACGCCTGCCGATTTGAGAATGTCGGTCGGTGCTTCCCACGGTTTATGGATAAACTTCTTCGGCACCTCTGCAAGTTCAGGGCAAAATTTCTTGACGTATTCGCCATCACTATCAAATTTTTCGCCCTGTAATACGGGATTGAAAATTCGAAAGTAAGGTGCTGCGTCGGCGCCTGAACCAGCCACCCACTGCCAACTGGCAACATTGGCTGCAAGATCAGCATCGAGTAAACAGTCTCTAAACCATGCTTCTCCTAAGCGCCAATCACAGCGTAGGTTTTTCACCAAGAATGAGCCAACAACCATGCGAATGCGATTATGCA
>NZ_LWFH01000704.1:0-740 GCF_001635725.1 Oleiphilus sp. HI0066 | reverse complement strand
GATCAACTCCGTAAGTTACGCGATACGCTAGATGATCGCTTATTTGTGCGAACCAGTAACGGCGTGATCCCCACGCCATTTGCAGAATCACTCCAGTTAAAAGTGGAACACATTATTGAGTCAATTGAAGCGTTATTAGAACCTGAAACTTTCGAGCCTAAAACTGTTACACGAACTTTCACTTTGAGTTCAACGGACCTTGAACAGAAAGTGATATTGCCTCAGCTATTAAGAATAATTCGCCTAGAGGCGCCAGGTGTAAAGCTATCAGTCAGGAAACTTGAGATCGATCAGATCACCAATGCCTTATTAACCGGAGAAGTAGACTTAGTCATTAGCAACCCTTCCTTCGTACCATCAAACCTACCAACGCTTAATTTGTATCCTGAAAGCTACACCTGCGTGGCTTCAAAGAATAATGCGATGGTAAGTAAGAAAATGGCTATTTCTGACATTGCAAAAATCCCCCAGCTAGTTGTCTCGCCTTCACGCGGTGACTTTGTAGGTGCAGCAAATGATTGGTTTGAACAACAGGGGCATCCGCGAAACGTTGTATTGTCTGTACCTACGTTTACCGCCGCAAAAGCCTGTATAGCTGAGAGTGATTTGTGCGGCTTTATTCCATCTCGACTACTACCTGATAACGACCTAAAAGTAATTGAGCTTGATAGGACAATTCCAGGGTTTGATGTCATTGCGGCCTGGCACCAGCGTAGTAATCAAGACCAGCTACATAAATG
>NZ_LWFH01000703.1:0-785 GCF_001635725.1 Oleiphilus sp. HI0066 | reverse complement strand
TGTTCGCGTAAAAGCTGAATACCAACTCATCCGCTGTAGCCGAAAAGCTATCACCAACTGTTGATGCGTTTCCGCCACGGTTTGAGAACGTATTATTGTATGCTTCGAAATCGTTGTCATAGCCTGCTTCAAAACCTAAGTATGTAAAGGTCAGATCAGCCATGCCGTTCAATTCAAGAATACCGCCAATACCGTACTGGCTACCTGCTGCAATTTCATCATCTAAAAAATCGTTATTCGTTGCAACATCAACAAACGAAGGACCTGTATACGTCAACAATCCATCGTTCGAATCTAAAACTGCAGATTGCGCGCTAGTCACTGCTGCAGCTAGGGTCAGACCCGCAAGTAATTTTCCAAATTTCATATTGAATACTCCAAATGTTCAATCCATGTAAGCGTCATTCTATTCTTATAAATCGGCTTGGGAGTAATACCAGCAATAATCAAACCTATAATAATTTATATTTATAAATCATAGCCTTATAAAGAAATTATAAGAATACAGCTCATATCAAACAGTAAAATAATCTGACACATCGGAACTAACGCACATAGCGCGAGAAGCGAGAAGCAAGAAGCAAGAAGCAAGAAGCAAGAAGCAAGAAGCAAGAAGCAAGAAATTCTAAAGGGGGAAATTTGGGTGGCAACTCTCGCCAGCTACACCTCGGCACATGAGTCGACCGCTGTGGCTGCTCCCTTCCGGGCCTGACCAGGTTCACGATTTATCATTGCGAGGGAACCAACAAGAGTTACCATGGTGCGTTGTGGCTAGTGCCGATCAA
>NZ_LWFH01000702.1:0-1112 GCF_001635725.1 Oleiphilus sp. HI0066 | reverse complement strand
TTGAGAGGACGAGGGCGATTGTTGAGAAGAGTTGCTTTCAGAAACAGAGTCGACAATAGGGCCACTTGTTTCTGAAGCGGGCTTTGAATTAACAGACGCATTTGATGCAGTAGTCTGAGCTGAATCATTAAGAGCTTCGTCTTCTACCGAAGGCTCGGAGTCTTTGCTTTCTGGCAGATCGGGTGAAACAACTTTCTCTTTGGCCAGAGAGCTAAGACTCTTATCCGCTAGAATACCTTCAGCTTCAAGCGTGCTATTGAGCTTTTGATATAGCTCATCCAGCACACCATGCAATGCCTTTTCGTATAGTTTGAATGCAAGCTTTTCCAGAGTTGGGTCATTAACGAAATGATGTATCGCTGAACGAAATGCGTAAACCGCTCGTTCTGGACCTAAGGGGCTACTGCTCGCAATCGGACTATGATAATTCATTGCATCCGTGCGCATTTTTAGTAGCAATAAATCTGTACGAAAGTGCGATTCTAAACGCGTAATGAGCACCCGCGCGATTAACCAATCTTCAAACTCTACTTTTTCGATAATACTTAAATTCGACTCGTTTTCTTCGTGTTGAGAAAACTCTAAAGCTAAGCTGTCAAAGCTAAGAATATCGTTGCGAGCTTTGGAAATAATACTCGAACTATGCTTCTCAACGCGCTCAGCAATGCTCATGCGCGCATTTGCATCTTGATCAGTCGATGCTTTGATTGCAGATTGTTGGAATGACTGTACGATTTCTGGAAGAACGCCCTCTAACGCTGCCGTAATCGCTATATCTGATTGCTGTAAACAACGCTCGATCACCAGGCGATGAACAGCTGATATATCAGGCGTTTCTCGGTTAGCAAAGCGCTTAGTTAAGTTTTCTACGACGTGAGGATAGCTGTTTAAAAAACGCAAACCAGCCGCCTGCGATGTCACGTGTCTTGGCTCAGCGTTTACAAAAAGTTCTTTCCCTAACTCATCGACAAAACCCACACGTATGACGCGATTATCTTCAGATAAACCAAGTGCATTGGGCGTGTAAGTGATATACATCCCTTGGCCGCAAAAGTCGGCAATAACACAGGCATAGCTTTCACCAGATTCTAAATACAGCGTGGCGGCTTGTT
>NZ_LWFH01000701.1:0-791 GCF_001635725.1 Oleiphilus sp. HI0066 | reverse complement strand
AGCTCGCTCATATTCTTGCGCCTCTGAATGCGTGAATACGCCGTAAACTAATGATTGGTCGCGCGTCGCAAAACGATTCATTCCATTTTGATGCTGATAGGAATAACGCTCATGCACATCCTGATAAACCGCATTCAGAGCTGAACCAAGCGTGGTGCTTTTTTCTTTGCACGCAAATCGGTAAATCATGCCGCCACGGACTTTTGCTTTCGACCACACATAAAACTGCGCATCTAGCCATTGAATCGGAAGCTCGTCTAGACTAAATAACTCGCCGTATTCAGCCATCTCGACCGGTGAAAGCGCAACAGCCGCATGTTTCAATTCTGGCTGCCCAGAAATGGGGTCTCTTGCATCTGTATATAGCTTTGAAATTGCCGATGATGAAGACCATGTTGTACCCCAATGAATGGGTACAAATAACTCACCTCGACGTAATCCATCATCGATTACGACTGGTAACACGACCTGATCAGCGTCTGAATTCACGGCAGAAGTGACCGACACATAGGCACCCTGTTCAAGACTTAAATCTTTGGCATCTTCTGGGTGAATCGCTATATATGCGTTCGCAGTATGCTGGCTCAATTGTGCGCTCACACCAGTACGTGTCATGGTGTGCCATTGGTCGCGCAATCTTCCAGAGTTCAACACAAACGGAAAGTCTTCACTAACTGCCTGCTCAGGAGGACGGAACTGCACCGCAATACAGTTTGCTTTTTGAGACAGAGTAAAGAACTTTCCATCTTCAAATAATCGTTTAGTGCCCTTTGGGTTCTCGTCGTTTATGG
>NZ_LWFH01000700.1:0-802 GCF_001635725.1 Oleiphilus sp. HI0066 | reverse complement strand
AATATTACTGCTTGCGCCCCCATCACTGCCGGTTTGGATAAAGCAAGCGCTTGCAGCCGTGGCACCATGCACACTCGGCGTTGGCCCAGTCATGATCGCCATCTGTTGAACTTGTTGTTCAAACAGATCGGCATCAACGTCATTGCCAGCTTTCCATCCCACCGGTTTTAATCGATGTAAAGCGCGAATAGCATTCATAACGTCTAAGGAGCGATCTTTAGCCAGTTGGCTTAAGTTACCCTGCGCACAAACACCAGCGTTATCGTCTGGCATTGTGGTGTAGGCTTGAAGGTCAACGAATCCACCAAGTTCATTTTTTAAATCACGCCAAATAGCGAGGTCCTGTGCCGTTACATTCACTAACAACACGGAGGCGTCATTCAAATATACCGGGCCGCCAAGATTCAATCGNGTTGTATCTGTTAAATCTGAAGTAGACGAAGAGCTTCTGCTTGCACCCAACATTAATGTCATTGCGCATAATGAAATGAGTATGAGCTGTTTATGAAGTGCGTAAAAACTANGCAATTTAACGACCTCTCTAGTTTGAGATGCTTGCTAAACACTAGTCGAGATTAGTGCCGTAAATGTAAAGATTTGTTCGTTTTTTAGACCACATAAACGACTTGAAAAGGCTCAAACTAAGGCCTTTTCACCCTCTGAATAATCTGAAAACGAAAGCATTCATCACTCAAAATCATCCTTGGATCGGTTATCGGGCAACAGGCTATCTAAATTTACGGAATGCCCAACATCCCATGCTCCCGCCTTCCTGTTGCTTTCCTGCTCATTTGTTTGAGCG
>NZ_LWFH01000699.1:0-660 GCF_001635725.1 Oleiphilus sp. HI0066 | reverse complement strand
TTGGATCGAGATCTATGCTAGTCACCCAGCTTTTTACGATACGGCCATAATGACGAGTTGTAATATGTCCTCCTAATTTTGATCTGCTAGGAAATAGATACTCTAGGGAGCTTAGCGAACGACTTTCAATCCAGTTCGCTATTGTCTCTCGGGTCTTTCTTGTGATTTCAAAAACGACTGGATGTTGTGTCTTTTGTTGGATGACTTGCGCTCTAACCATCACTTCGGAATTACGGGCGATATCTCGAACCATGAGTTTAACCAAGTCGCATCCGCGTAGTTTGCTGTCTAAAGCCAAGTTAAATAACGCTAAGTCTCTTAGTTTTCCAGCCATCTCCAGCCGTGTTCTGATTGCCCATATGTGCTCTTGTTTCAATGGTAGTTTTTGGCCTACCAGTTTCCCTTTGTTCCAAGGTTCGCGTTTCGATTTTTTCTCAGAGAAATACATAACTTACCTCCAAAACTTCGTTCATTAATGTGCCTTATCGATCAAGCACGAGAAACATTATGGACAATACTAAAGTTTGGCATGCTGAAACCTTTTGGGTTACACTTGCGCCATGATTAAAAGCTTCCTCCACAAAGGGCTTCAGAAGTTTTATGACTCTGGAAGTACCTCCGGCATCCAGAAAAAACATGAGAAGAAGCTTCGTTTGATTC
>NZ_LWFH01000698.1:0-647 GCF_001635725.1 Oleiphilus sp. HI0066 | reverse complement strand
CGCGCTATATTTGTTAGCCGCGCGCATTGCACAGTCGCTTCTTCATGCAGCTTCATCAAGTAACATCATCGTGCAGTGTCGTTTTCTATGCTTTTGCGCGCAAATAGGTATCGTGTGTTATTGGTTAAGCCAATACTTCCTGTAAACAAAAAAGGCCGCTTTTCAGCGGCCTCTGTATACGTACTATCGTCTCCACCAATCCCAGTCATATCGGAACTGCCAAACATCATTATCGACTTTCGTAAATCCAATGGGATCGAATGGATCAAAGGTTTCTCGATCACCACCAAATGTAAAGATACTCGGCTGGAACCTTCCATTCGCAAAATACACAGGAAATGCCGCTAGATCATACTTAATATCTTCTGGTGACTGCGCATTCCAAGGTTGTTCAGCCGGACCTGAGAGCTGTTTCCACGTTCGGCCATTTTTGTTCACCCAAACATCGATAGGATTAGCCACTGCAAATGGGTCCTGCGGATTAGTACTCAAACCAAAGCCACCAAAGCATACACAACTACCAAAGAGTACCTCGCACTGATGTCCCGGCCGTGGAGCCCAACCTGCGTCAGCAGTTAACAACTCCCAGCGCTTACCATTCTTACTACGCCAGACATCGTTGTAATATGGCGGACAACGATCGCCCG
>NZ_LWFH01000697.1:0-886 GCF_001635725.1 Oleiphilus sp. HI0066 | reverse complement strand
ATAGCCAGTAATTGCCGCGCAAAAACCGGGCACCAATAAGGCTTGATTGCGAAGTGCTCCAACAATCACTGGGATAAAAGGTACAGACATTATTGCTGCGGAAGATGTGACCAAGAAAGTGTCTACATCAATCTTGAAAACGCGACAGAGTCCCGCATGAATTGTCATAGCGCCAATTAGCATTAAGCCAATGTAGCTAAACAGAGCCCAATTTAAATCTGCTAGAACACTTAAGTTCGTCATACTTCCCATCGTAAAGCAGAACACAAGTACTAGGTACATTCCAACGCGAAAGCTCACTGTTAAACGACGAATTTGAGGAATGAACGAAGCAAGCATTCCGAGCGTTGTAATGAGAATGATTGTTCCTGATGATTTCATTGAACTGGGCAAGAGACTCGCCAAGCCAAGTGCTAAACCAATGATTAGTAGCGAGAGCACTGCCGTAATTATACCTTCTTTTAAACCTCTGAGCGTTCCAAGTACTTGGTAACTTGCTGAGGTTTCTTCGCCCAAATGTGCAAACTTGTTTTCCGACTTGTTAAGTACGTCCTGAGCTGCTGGTAATAAGACTTTGGTGAATAGCGGTTTGGCGAAACTTAAGACAAATAGCAAATATATCGCAGATAATAGAATGTCATAGCTAGTCATCATCACGAATATATCTTTATCACCTTCTATGGCNGCGTTGATTGCGGCCATGTTTGGCCCTCCGCCCGTATAAGCACCAACAGATAAGCCTGCTACCTGCCATAAGCCTTCGATGTGTCCTTGAAAAATAAAACTGAGGATAAACGTACAAATAATGATTGAAGCAAAAGCCATCAACATAGATTTACTAGATGAACCTGCTTGGGTAAAAGCACTTTTTAAATCTATAGAAAAT
>NZ_LWFH01000696.1:0-661 GCF_001635725.1 Oleiphilus sp. HI0066 | reverse complement strand
TTTGCCTCGTATTGTTTGTCCAGTTTTTTCGAGTAGAGTGATCACGCCTTTAGGTGTGCAAGGTCGTAAAAGTGGCATTCGCTGAGCTAAGCGACCTATATTAAAAGGATGGAAGCCGTCTACATCTTTGTCTGGTTTGATTTGCTCTAAAAGGTTGTCGCTATCAAGGTGGTCTGGAAGGGGAAGTTGGACAAGGATTCCATCTATTTCGGGGTCATTGTTATATTTGTCTATTAATGCTTCTAATTCGTGTTGTTGAGTGCTTTCCGGTAGAACGATCGCTTCGCTTTTAAATCCGACCTGCTCGCATGCATTGTTTTTGTTTCGAACATAAACTTCAGAGGCAGGATCATCGCCGACGAGAATGACGGCGAGTCCAGGACGTCGTTTACCCTGTTCGATCCTTTCAGCGACTTGTTTTGCGATCTCTTCCTTCAGTTGTGTGGCGACAGCTTTGCCATCAATTATTTGTGCACTCATGACTGTGTAACTGCTTTATATGGTTGCTATGTAGAATTGCGGGCATTTTGTCATGCTCATATCAGAATAAAAAGACTTTTACATAAGGGATTTGGTTGCTATTTATGCGCCGAAAAATAAATTAATAAATTAGTTGTTTTTGTTGTTGACGACCTGCAAAACCGTATGTATTATTCGCGCC
>NZ_LWFH01000695.1:0-850 GCF_001635725.1 Oleiphilus sp. HI0066 | reverse complement strand
AATGAAGGGATCTTATCTAGGTCTATATACTTGATAACTTCGTTAAGTACCAAATATACGACCAAACAAATCGCAGCCCATAGTTGGCGCTTGTAGAGGAAAAACGTCAGAACAAGCAGTAAAAAAGCATCTATTAAAATAAAGTGTTTTAAAGCGAATATGAGGTTTAGGTTACTACTTTTTTGGTAAAGCTCCATCACAGCTAATGAAGCTGTTAGAAGCGCTATCAACACTGATACACAAATCGATATTTTGATTATTTTTTCAGCAGTAGGAATATCTACCGGCCCGAGTAATAGCGAGTCAAAGAAACCTCGTGGTGCTTTTTCGTCGTTTCCAACTGACCCTTGTGGGTCAACCGATGGTGAATCATCAATGTTTGATGTTTTCTTTTTTTCATGTCTTTGGTCGAAGGCGTCAAACATTTGTAAAAGTGAGTGGGCGGCTCCGACTAAATACATTCCAACGAATAGATAGAACCAAAACGGATCGTCTTCTCTCGTTATCTCTCCGCCTCGTTTCAACCCATGATATCCATCAATATGTGCATCGAGCGCTAGCCATAGAAAAACTATAGCGATTATTGCGTACCAAGACACAGGGAGTCTTTCTCTTTGCTTCCGTTTTTCATTTACGACTAAATTGAATTGCTTGACTTGCGATTGGTGTTCAGGAAGGTCACTTTTTTCAAACTGATCAATCGCTATCAGAAGTTTGGCGTAGTTCTCTGGATACTTTTCCTTGTTAATTGAGCTATGCGCTTGCATAAGCTCCGCGTAAGAGTACTTAGAATAATCCATTAGGGTGTCGAATATAATTAATCAGTTGTTTGAGTATATTAATCTAGTTT
>NZ_LWFH01000694.1:0-761 GCF_001635725.1 Oleiphilus sp. HI0066 | reverse complement strand
CCAAAACAATCCTGAGGAGCCATTATGGTAAAGGCGCTCTTTCACTCATTTATGAACATCTCGTTCTTATACTTATTAGTAATGATGCCCAATGTGCATGCTGCAGATGAGACAACTCTCGATATCAGTATCGACAAAGATAAGTTGTATCAGAACGAAATTTTAAACCTCACCGTTACAGCGCGAGCCGAAATGGGCTTTGTTGGTGGCTTGATGAGTTTAGGAGGTATGCAAATAGATGCACCTGACTTCCCTAATCTCGAAGAAACCTGGACGATATTAGACCGTCGCCAAAGCTATAACATGCAATCGATTAACGGTAAAACTGAGAGCCTTATTACCTGGCGTTATGCACTAAGCCCAAAAAGCTCCGGAAGCTTAACAATCCCAGAAGCCAGCTTTAAGGACGCAAAGAGCGCGCCGGTTAGCATTGAAGTAATTGCAGGGAATCGTCCGCATAGTGATGCTCAGCCACCATCTGTATTTTTAAAAGCGAGTATCGATAAACCAAGCCCCTACCTGCAAGAACAAATTATTTATACTCTCGAGCTCTACACGCTCGGCGAAGCTCGTGGCGATATGTCTGAACCACAAAATTCAGATTTTATTATCGAGCCATTTGGAGAAACGTCCAAGACTTACAAAATGGCATACAACCAGCGCTACGAAGTATACGAACGACGTTATTTGCTGTTCCCGCAAAAAAGTGGCGCACTAAGTCTTGCGGGCCCTGAATTCACCGGAACCGTCGTTGATTCTAG
>NZ_LWFH01000693.1:0-604 GCF_001635725.1 Oleiphilus sp. HI0066 | reverse complement strand
GTAGTTTTTGACGATGCTGAAGTTGGTTCGAATTATTTTGTTTTCGCTGTATTTTGTTGTGGTTGCGGTGTTGGGTGTATTCGTTTGTCTATGCCGTCCATTCAATCTCGATAATAACCGAATTATGGCAAAAGCATTTAGCTATGGTGGTTTGAAGCTTTTGGGTGTTAATGTTGAAGTGCGTAACGAAGAACGTTTCAAGAAACTTGAACCAGGCGTCATCGTTTCGAATCATCAGTCCAATCTTGATCTTTATGTGCTTGGCTGCATTGTACCGCACGGTACAGCTAGCATTGGGAAGCGTTCATTGAAATGGATTCCTTTTTTTGGTCAATTGTATTGGCTGGCAGGCAATGTTCTCATTGATCGCAGGAATGCAAAAAGCTCAATCGATGCATTAGGTCAGGTTAGTGAAGCAATTAATGACCAAGGTCGCTCAATATGGGTCTTTGCTGAAGGAACGCGAAACCTAGGAAAGGGCTTAGGAGAGTTTAAGAAAGGGGCTTTCCATATCGCAGTCCAAGCTCAGTGTAAGATAACTCCCATTGCTGCAAGCACCTATGCGGGGCGTTTAGATTTAAATAAATGGTGTTCAGGAAAGGTT
>NZ_LWFH01000692.1:0-881 GCF_001635725.1 Oleiphilus sp. HI0066 | reverse complement strand
TTTGTCGATAATTGTGGCGCAACACATGTTCAGCAACATCATCTGTCATGTCGTGCAGTAATTTATTGCGCTGTTTATCGGTCATATCTCCGTCAGCAACAACACCACCCAGCAAAATTTTGATGTTTACTTCGTTATCAGAACAATCCACGCCAGCGGCGTTATCAATAAAGTCAGTATTCAACAACCCGCCGTTTTGAGCATACTCAATGCGCGAGCGCTGGGTCATCCCTAAATTACCACCCTCGCCTATGACTTTGACGCGAAGCTCTTCGCCATTTACGCGCAAGCCGTCGTTTGCCTTGTCTCCGCAATCTGTATGTGCTTCGGTTTTAGCCTTAACATAAGTTCCAATCCCTCCAAACCACAACAGATCTGAATCTGCTTTCAGTAAGCGATTGATCAATATCATTGGCGCTAGACTGTCTTCTTCTGCATCGATCAGCTTTTTGATCTCAGGACTCAATGGGATAGATTTAGCATCTCGTCTGAACACACCCCCGCCACGAGATATCAAGTCTTTGTTGTAATCATCCCAAGACGATCTCGGCAATTCGAAAAGCCTTTTTCTTTCTTTAAAGGATCGCTCAACATCTGGATTAGGATCGATAAATATATGTAGATGGTTAAATGCTGCGACCAGTTCTGTCTTGTCGGACAAAAGCATTCCATTGCCGAACACATCGCCGGACATGTCACCGATGCCAACACAACTAAAAGTTTCTTTTTGGATATCTTTTCCAAGCTCTTTAAATAATCTTTGAACAGATACCCACGCACCTCTTGCGGTAATACCCATTTTTTTGTGGTCGTAGCCTTGGCTGCCACCAGATGCAAATGCATCGCCTAGCCAATGCCCCCGATCCAAAGATATTTGATTT
>NZ_LWFH01000691.1:0-946 GCF_001635725.1 Oleiphilus sp. HI0066 | reverse complement strand
CGAATTATCATCGCGACCCACGAAATATTCTGACGCACTTTGTTGGTATTCCCCTCATTGTTTTTGCGATTGCTGTTTTACTTGCTCGTCCTGAGTTTGCATTGTTTGGCCTTGTTTTGGCTCCAGTTTATTTTGTTGTTGGTGCAGCCTGTCTGTATTACCTCGCATTAGATATCAAACTCGGCATTTTAATGGGCTTGGTGTTTAGTATGACTGTCTATGGCGCGCAGTATGTTGCATCTCTATCAACTATCGAGTGGCTGGCATGGAGTATCGGTTTATTCGTTGTTGGTTGGGTTTTTCAGTTTGTAGGCCACTTTTATGAAGGGAAAAAACCTGCATTTGTCGACGATATGACAGGTCTTCTAATCGGGCCGCTATTTGTCGTGTGCGAATTCGCTTTTATGTTCGGTTTAATGAAAAAACTTAAAGCTGAAGTAGAATCTCGAGCTGGTCCGGTATGTCATCAAACTGGCCCTGAAGCGAAAGCCTCTTAAGTAAACAAAATAACATCACTTCCAATGATGGTGAGCTGCTTATTAAAGCGGTTCGCCAGATATTGCATTGTCGCGGGGTTGTAGAAACAAATATGTGTTGGATCGTTTTTATAATGCCAACCCCCAAAATCGATGTTTTGGGTATGCAACTTTGTCATCAGGCCTAGTATTCCGTTCGCCCTTAATAATGAAAACAGAAGTTCAAACGTTTGGCTCGGTGCGTCTAAATGCTCAACCACTTCGGTCGAGCTGATGAAGTCGTATTCTGTGTTTAGTTTTTCTTTATCGTCAGCATAAAACTTGTCATAGATTTCGCATTCGTGACCTGCTTCCTTAAAGATTAATGACAGGGTAGGGCCCGGTCCGCTACCGAAATCTAGTCCTTGAGATGCGGTAGGTAGATTTTCGATCATAACGCTACCTAATTTGTTTAAAAAACTGCGATAGTT
>NZ_LWFH01000690.1:0-664 GCF_001635725.1 Oleiphilus sp. HI0066 | reverse complement strand
ACTGCCCGGAGTAAGATCTAAAAGAATCTGTTTTGCTTCTTCAGGGATCTCTAGTTTGTTAACGAACTCTGTAATCGTCTCTTTGTTGATAGACTGACCACGCGTTAGCTCTTTCAATTTCTCGTAGGCTTGTTCGATGCTGTAACGGCGCATCACGGTTTGGATCGGTTCGGCCATCACTTCCCACGCATTGTCGAGATCTTGCGCGAGTTTGTTTGGATTGATCTCAAGCTTGTTAAGGCCTTTAAGTGTTGATTGGTAAGCAATTAAACCATGCGCTAAGCCTACACCTAGATTACGCAATACCGTTGAGTCGGTTAGGTCGCGTTGCCAGCGAGAGATCGGAAGTTTTTGAGCTAGGTGCGTTAATACCGCGTTCGCTAGGCCAAGGTTACCCTCTGAGTTTTCGAAATCGATAGGATTTACTTTATGCGGCATCGTTGAAGAGCCTACTTCGCCCGCTACCGTTTTTTGCTTGAAGTAACCAAGTGAGATGTAGCTCCAGATGTCACGATCTAAATCAATCAGGATTGTGTTGAAGCGCGCAACAGCATCGAACAATTCAGAGATGTAGTCGTGCGGTTCAATTTGCGTGGTGTAAGGGTTGAACGTAATGCCGAGTGATTCAACAAAGCTTTTCGCGTGAGCTGGCCAATCAGTGTTC
>NZ_LWFH01000689.1:0-915 GCF_001635725.1 Oleiphilus sp. HI0066 | reverse complement strand
AGAGAGGCTGAAAATCAGACCAATGGCGAGGGCATAGGTCCACTGATCGATAAATAAACTGGCAATCAATGCGATACACAAAGTGCTCAGACCAACTTGCAAGCCACCAAGGCCAAGAAGTTTCGTCTTCATATTCCAGAGCATTTTGGGCTCAAGTTCTAAACCAACCAAGAACAACATCATCACCACGCCGAATTCAGCAAAGTGTTGAATAGTTTGTGTCTCTTGTCCTACTAGCCCAGCGATTGGGCCGATGACCACGCCAGCAATGAGATAACCCAGTACCGAGCCAAGCCCTAAGCGTTTAGCAATCGGAACGGCAATAACGGCAGCGAGCAGGTAAATACTGGCTTGAATGAAATAGGCGGTCATATCAAACCTCGTTGTTCTTGTTAGTGGTGTTGGCGTTGTTGTAATGGTTGCTTAAGTCAATGTCACCGAAGGATTCATGCGTGAGAGACCCATCACTGAGTGCGTTGAAAAGTGCACTCGCTTTTTTTGTATGAGGCTCGATACGACCATCCTCTTTGGCTGTTCTTGCGCCAAACAAAACGAGAGGCGGTATGTAATGCATTTGGCATAGATGCGCGACTTGTTCGAAAGGGCGTAGTAATTCGCGCAGTGGATACTGGTTCAGCCCCTCTGTTTGATAAGCGCTTTCTTGGGCTCCTGCACTCGTCAGAATGAACAAGGTTTTGTCCTTGAGCTTGTCGCCACTCTTCCCGTAAGCAAAGCCATATTCGAGCACTAGATCTTGCCACTCTTTGATGATGGCTGGTGAGGAATACCAGTATAAAGGGAATTGAAATACAACGATGTCATGCTCGAGCAATCGCTGCTGCTCTCGCTCTACGTCGATATGAAACTTTGGATATTCGGCGTATAGATCAACCGCAGTAATATTATCGATCTTTT
>NZ_LWFH01000688.1:0-1136 GCF_001635725.1 Oleiphilus sp. HI0066 | reverse complement strand
AGTTTGCTATCTCAGGTACTTGCTGAACAATCTCATCCGTAACGAGATAAAAGCCTCTTTTTTGCGCTTTTAGCCGAATCGTACGTTGAAGCCACATAATGCTCTCACCCAACAATCAATTTACACGAGAGACTAGTGTGCCAGAAAGAAAAAGGCACTGGCCACTAGGAAGACTCAAAACCTAGTGCCGTGCCGAGATAAAACGAGAGGAATTAAGATGACAAGCCAAGCATCTCATTTTTCAACGAATCTTGAACGGGCGAATCGCCCAACCAAATACCAAATAATGCTTGTTTAAAATCTAAACTCGGCACCTCTGAAATAACAAAGTTATTACGATGTACCTGAATGACTGACTTTGCAGGGTCTCAAGACAATAAGAAGGTATCGCTGACATCAATAGGCTCATCAAAGGCTGAGAGAAGTTGTTCAATTCTTGGCTCCATTGCAGAGATATCACCAATTGATTGCTCAAAGCCTTCACGGGTCGCTTCTTGAAGCTTGTCACTACTAATTAAGCTTGATTCAATTTCTAAACAAATTGCCATAGGAGCATTGTCTTCAACAATATTACTCGCCTGCTCAGGGCTACTAGAGAGATACAAGCTTCCTACATATAAATCTATGAACATACGAGTTCGCATGCCACTGCCTTGCAGCTGAAGGGTTTGAGCGCTGACGTTAATAGACGGTTTAGATGTGCTTGAATCTGCGTATACAACACCTGTCATCAACATAAAAAACGACAGTACTGCGCCAAATTTATTAATAGTATTCCTTACTCACTTCTATATTTATTTTTGTGCCAGCGCCATCAACTCACGCAACACCAAAGAGCGAAACCATTGGTGTTCTGCAGGCTTGTTTTGCCGTTGATGCCAAATCATCTTGTAATTAAAAGGTGGAAACTCTATTTCTTCTGGCAACAAAGCGCTCGTTAAACCTTGTTCCGCTAACGCTTGTGTGCTCATTGCAGACCCACCAAGCATCAGATAATCTGTGGTAGTTAGGCATGACATTGCCGTGTGCATATTGCTTGTTTCAAAGCCACACGGCGCGAAAAACCATGTTTAAATAAAATAGGCTCATCCTTCACATGGTTCTCGTTGAATTCTGGCACGATGATTTTGATATAG
>NZ_LWFH01000687.1:0-818 GCF_001635725.1 Oleiphilus sp. HI0066 | reverse complement strand
CACGCAAAGCAGCGCCACACGGTACTGATTATCGATGAGGCTCAGAACTTAGCGTCTGATGTATTGGAGCAGTTAAGGCTCTTGACGAATCTAGAAACGTCAGAGAAAAAGTTATTGCAGATCATCCTTCTTGGGCAGCCTGAGTTACGTGATATGTTGGCTCAAACTGAGCTTCGTCAGCTGGCTCAGAGAATCACAGCGCGTTACCACTTACAGTCTTTAAATCGCGTTGAACTTGGTGCTTACGTGTCTTGTCGCTTGGCTGTTGCTGGTAGGAAACCGCGCTTGTTTAGTGATAAAGCCTTGAACCGACTATACAAGCTCAGTGGCGGCGTTCCGCGTTTAATAAATTTGCTCTCTGATCGAGCGCTATTAGGCGCCTATGCAAGCAATTCAGATCAGGTTGAAGTTGAACATATCAAACGTGCTAACTACGAAATACTCGGTGAAAGTCGTTCTGCGTGGGAGCGTTTCGTCTTTCAATACGGGTATCGAGTAGTGGGTACCGCGTTGGGGATCACTTTGTTTGTTGGTCTCGGCGTATGGTCTAAGCCGTTTTTGGATAGCATCACGCCTTTTGTTGATTCGTCAGTAAATAGTGTCGTCGAAGTGACAAAATCTCCTGAGAAAACTATCTCGCATATAAATGAACAGAAGGATGAGGTTGATGTCGATCAATCTTCTGCACTTCAAACTCATGCACTTGTTTTAAAGCCAGAAAACGGAGAGCAGGTTTATATCAATGACTTTGAAGAAGCTTTGTCTTCATCACCAGAGTCGTTAGTAGCATATGTAGAAGCTCCTAATCCAGATACGCG
>NZ_LWFH01000686.1:0-892 GCF_001635725.1 Oleiphilus sp. HI0066 | reverse complement strand
TCAAAAAAGCCCTTAGTTATTCTCAAGCCAAATCAATTGGTATGGCGCTCACACGTGACCTAGGAAATGAGCCCGGAAATGTCGCGACACCAAGCTACCTCGCAAAAGTTGCAAAAGAAATGGCGAAAGAATTCAACTCTTTGTCCTGCAAAGTTCTTGAAGAAAAAGACATGGAAAAGCTCAATATGGGTGCTTTCTTATCGGTGAGCAAAGGCAGTACTGAGCCAGGAAAGCTGATTGTTTTAGAATACAAAGGCGGCGCAGCTAAATCTGCGCCTCACGTACTGGTTGGTAAAGGCATTACGTTCGATACGGGCGGTATCAGCTTAAAACCTGGCCCAGCAATGGACGAGATGAAGTATGACATGTGCGGCGCAGCCAGCGTGCTCGGTACAATGCGCGCAATAGCCGAACTTGCTCCAAAAAAGAATATTATCGGCGTAATCGCCGCTGCAGAGAATATGCCTGCGGGCAACGCATCAAAACCGGGAGATATCGTTACAACCGCATCAGGTCAAACTGTTGAAATTCTTAATACGGACGCAGAAGGACGACTCGTTCTTTGTGATGCACTCACCTACGTTGAGAAATTCAAACCCAAATCAGTTATTGATATTGCGACGCTGACGGGCGCATGCATTATTGCACTTGGCCACTCTACTAGCGCCGTAATGAGCAATAATGATGAGTTCGCTGAAACGCTATTACAGTGTGGCCAAGAAGCAAATGATAAAGCTTGGCAACTGCCAATCTGGGATGAATACCATAAGCAATTAGACAGCCCATTTGCCGACATGCAAAATATTGGAGGAAAAGGCGCTGGCAGTATCACAGCCGCTTGCTTCTTGTCTAAATTCGCCAAAAAATACACATGGGCACACCTAGACATTGC
>NZ_LWFH01000685.1:0-791 GCF_001635725.1 Oleiphilus sp. HI0066 | reverse complement strand
GTAATGCCCAAAAGCGTATGCGAGCAAGTAAAAAGGTTGTTCGTAAGAAAGTGACTTCAGGGCCAGCACTGCCAGGCAAGTTGGCGGATTGTTCTGGGGCAGATGCATTGCGTTCAGAGTTGTTCTTGGTTGAGGGTGACTCTGCTGGTGGTTCCGCAAAACAAGCACGAGATCGTGAGTATCAAGCCATCATGCCGCTTCGCGGTAAGATACTTAATACCTGGGAAGTAGATTCTGCCGAAATTCTTGCCTCCCAAGAAGTCCATGATATTGCTGTCGCAGTGGGCGTGGATCCAGGATCAGATAATCTAGAAGGATTGCGTTATGGCAAGATTTGCATTCTTGCTGATGCGGACTCTGATGGTCTTCATATCGCGACACTTTTATGTGCTCTATTTGTACGCCACTTCAAACCACTCGTTGAAGCTGGTCATATCTATGTTGCGATGCCTCCTTTGTATCGTATCGATGTGGGTAAAGAAGTGTTTTATGCTTTGGATGAAGCTGAGCGCAAGGGTGTGCTTGATCGAATCGAAGCAGAAAAAAAACGTGGCAAGGTGAATGTTCAGCGCTTTAAAGGTTTGGGTGAGATGAATCCAATGCAGTTGCGTGAAACAACAATGGCTCGCGACACGCGTCGATTAGTTCAGCTAACAATCGATGATCATGCTCAAACTGTCGAAAACATGGATATGCTGCTTGGTAAGAAGCGAGCAGCGGATCGTAAGTCTTGGCTTGAATCCAAAGGAGACATGGCCGAAGTATAAGAGATAATTCGCGGCACTTGCGGT
>NZ_LWFH01000684.1:0-957 GCF_001635725.1 Oleiphilus sp. HI0066 | reverse complement strand
TGGTTTCCTACCTTAAATGCAATAGGTGTGAATGCGTAATTTTCTTCAATCACCGCAATACTTGTTTTAAAGTCAATGGACTCAGGTGATTGGCGCAATTGAGCTAAAAACTCTTGTTCTGTCATGTTTTGATGTCTCCATATTGAATGGGCGTGGAGCTTATCAAAAGTGTGCAAATCTAAACAGTAAGTGGCGTAAAAGACGACATGGATATACGGATTAAATTCCCAACTCAATTGAGTGATATTAACGAACAAGAGTTTGATAGCTTATCTGATCCTGATCAGCCTTTTATGCGCTATGCCTTTTTAAAGGCATTGGAATTGTCTGAGTGTGTGTGCGCGAAAACTGGCTGGGAGCCTTATCATTTTTCGGTGTGGACGAAAGGTGGCCGTTTGCTTGCATTTTCCCCGGTCTATAAAAAGCGTCATTCCTACGGGGAGTATGTGTTTGATTGGGCATGGGCAGATGCCTATGCGCGCCATGGTTATAACTATTACCCGAAGTTGCTGGCGAGTATCCCTTTTACGCCTTCTGTCTCTGCACGTATTTTGTTTGACGCTACCGCAATCAAATGGGCCGAGCTGGAGTCTCTATATTCTCAAACCATAGAAAAGCACTGCCTTGATCATGACTTTAGCTCTGCGCACATATTGTTTCCAGATGCGAACCACTCTGAACATGCTTCAGAACTTTGGGGGCATCGAAAGGGGGTGCAATACCATTGGTTTAATAAAGGCTATCAAAACTTTGAGGATTTCTTAGATTGTTTAAGTTCGCGCAAACGGAAGAATATTCGTAAAGAGCGTCGCCAGTTATCTGATCAAGGTATTCACTACCAATGGATTGAGGCGAACGCTCTGAGTGAAGGTCAGTTTGAAGACTTCGTGGCCTGTTATCAGAGTACTTACCATGTCAGAGGTCAAGCGCCATACTTGAATAGAGTGTTCTTTGAAC
>NZ_LWFH01000683.1:0-592 GCF_001635725.1 Oleiphilus sp. HI0066 | reverse complement strand
CTTGTCTGATGGTCAAAGTCTTTACGTTGAAGTGATGCCAAATGGCGGAAAATACTGGCGTTTAAAGTACCGATTTGCAGGCAAACAAAAGCGTATTGCCTTTGGGGTTTACCCTGAAGTCAGCATCAAAGAAGCGCGAGAAAAAGCAACGATTGCTCGTCAACAGTTAAGAGAAGGTTTAGACCCGTCAGATGTAAAACGTCAAAAGAAACTCCAGACGCATGTTAATGCTGCCAGTAGCTTTGAAGTGATTGCTGGTGAGTGGTTAGAAAAAGAAAAGTTACATTGGTCTGAAGGTCATACGGTGCGTGTTGAACGCTTCGTTAATAAGTATCTAAAGCCCGACCTTGGTAAACGTCCGATCTCCGAAATTACCCCTCAAGAATTATTAGCAGTTCTCAGAAAGAAAGAATCTGAAGGCAGGCATGATACTGCTCATAGAGTAAAGCAAACAGCAGGACAAATATTCCGCTACGCAGTTGCAACGGGAAGGGCTGAACGCGATCCATCAAGAGACTTGGATGGAGCTTTAACCAAGCCAAAAGAAAAGCATCTTGCCGCAGTAACAACACCAGGAGAAGCCAAGAAGTTG
>NZ_LWFH01000682.1:0-894 GCF_001635725.1 Oleiphilus sp. HI0066 | reverse complement strand
CTTCTGCGCTTCGTAAAGTTCCTCAAGTCTCTGAGAGTTTGCAAGCAAGTATTCAAATGCACTCAATGATGCCTTCGAGCCCTCGCCCATCGCGATCACAATCTGCTTGTAAGGAACCGTACTCACATCGCCCGCTGCATAAATGCCTTTGCTTGATGTGTGGCACTTTTCGTCAATAACGATCTCACCATATTGGCTTGTTTCGATCACATCTTTGATAAATGCGCTGTTAGGCACCAAACCAATCTGTACAAACACTCCATCGACTGCAACATCTTTCACTTCGTTGGTGTCACGATCAAGATATTTCATACCGTTGACCTTACCATTCGCCGCAGTGACTTCTTGCGTTGCAGCACTCTTGATAATCGTAATGTTGTCACGCGCTTGCGCTTGATCTACCAGTACTTGGTCCGCTCGCAAGGTATCTGCAAATTCAAGCACCGTCACACTCTTCACGATACCAGCCAAATCGAGTGCCGCTTCGATTCCAGAATTACCACCACCAACAACAGCAACATCTTTCCCTTTGAAGAATGGGCCATCACAATGTGGACAGTACGCCACGCCATTACCGATATTTTCTTTCTCACCAGGAACGTTTAGCTCTCTCCACTTCGCCCCTGTTGCGACAATCAAGGTCTTGGTATCGATACGCTCACCTGATGACAAGACCACGGTTTTGATCTCTTCATCGATCACTTCGCTTACACGCAAGTGCTCTTTCACCGTAATGTCGTAATCATTCATGTGATTGATTAAGTTTCCTGTTAGTTCAGGACCGGTTGTACTCGATACTGAAATGAGGTTTTCGATGCCCATTGTGTCTTTCACTTGGCCACCTAATCGCTCAGCAATCAGCGTTACTTTCAAACCTTTGCGCGCACTATAAAT
>NZ_LWFH01000681.1:0-1158 GCF_001635725.1 Oleiphilus sp. HI0066 | reverse complement strand
ACCTATCGCTCATCTTATTGCTCAGCCGCTTGAGTACCGATATAGCCCGTTTGATGGGCAAGATGTGCCGTACGTTGTGGTGCTTGGTGGTGGTCATACGACTGATATGCGTGTCGCGTCTCTGCATCAATTGAATCGTACATCTTTGGCTCGTTTGCTAACCGGTGTTGAGATTGTGAAGCTGCAACCAAAAGCTACCTTGTTGGTGTCTGGCTATGCGGGGTTTGATACGCAAAGTCATGCGCAAGTCGCGGCAAATACGGCGCAGTTATTAGGCGTTGATGCAGATCGCATTTTATTGCAAGCCAATGCTAAAGATACGTATGAGGAAGCGCTTGCTTGGCGAAATATAATTGGTATGCAGCCTTTTGCATTGGTGACTTCAGCAATGCATATGCCCCGTGCGATGGCGTTGTTTGAAAGCTTAGGTATGCGACCTATTGCTGCGCCAGCCAACATAGAAGCAAAAGGTGATCGACCTTTGGTTTGGCGTGATTGGATTCCGACAGCAAACAACTTGGCAATTGTTCAAGCAGCGTGGCATGAATATTTAGGGATGTCTTGGGCTTGGCTTAACAAAACACTAAAAGAGGCGGTGTAATGGCGTTCAAAGGTGAAAAGAATTTTTCACACCGTAGTGCAGATAAAGTGGGCGTTTTATTGGTGAATCTGGGTACGCCTGAGGCTCCAACGGCTAAAGCGCTACGTAAATATCTGGCTCAATTTTTATCGGATCCTCGTGTTGTTGAGATTCCAAAACTGATATGGATGCTGATCCTACATGGCATCATTTTACGTGTTAGGCCTAGCAAATCTGCTGAAGCGTATAAAGAAGTATGGACTGAGGATGGTTCACCTTTGATGCTCCATTCTTTGGCGCAAACACAAGCCATTCGTGAGAAGTTGCGTGCCGAGTATGGCAACAATGTGATGGTTGAGCTCGCAATGCGTTATGGTGAGCCCTCAGTATCGAATACGCTTGATCAAATGATGGCGGAGAGTTGCCGCAAACTAGTTGTGTTGCCTTTATATCCGCAGTATTCAGGAAGCACTACGGCCTCTGTTTTTGATGATCTCGCAGCAGATTTTACGCAACGTCGTTGGTTACCCAGTTTTCGATTTATTAGCAGTTATCATACGAATCCAGCCTACATCAAT
>NZ_LWFH01000680.1:0-3141 GCF_001635725.1 Oleiphilus sp. HI0066 | reverse complement strand
CTGATTTTTCTCCCGAGTCTGTCGCAGATGTGTGTGGTATTAAGGCCGAATACATCCGAGAGCTCGCTCGTAAATTAGCAGAGACGCCGCGAGCAGCGATATTTGGTCGCATGGGCACATCAACGCAAGAGTTCGGTGGCTTGGCGACTTGGTTCATTTATGTCTTGAACATACTGACTAATCATCTGGATGAGCGCGGTGGCTTAATGTTTACAAAGCCTGCTGCGGACCTTGTCGAAATTAGCAGCTATCTTGGTGAGCAAGGTAGCTCAGGTCGTTTTAAAACGGTTACCGGTTTGCCTGAGTTTAGTGGTGAGCTACCGTCGAGTGCTATCGCTGATCAAATCGAAACAAAGGGTGAGCAACAAATTCGTGCGATGATCACGATTGCGGGTAACCCAGTTATTTCTAGCCCTAATTCAAATCGTCTAGAGAGAGCCTTTAATTCTTTAGATTTTATGCTGTGCGTCGATAGTCATTTGAATGAAACAACGAAGCACGCAGACCTTATTCTTCCGGGCACAAGTCAGTTAGAGCAGTCGCATTATGATGTAGCTTTAAATATGTTGGCTGTGCGTAATGTTGCGAAATATTCTCCTGCCTTATTTAACGCACCAAAGAACAGTAAGCATGACTGGCAAATTATGCATGAGCTTACGCATAGGCTCTCTGCTGGTGGTAGCTTAGTGAATGGCGTGAAAGAACTTGCACGTTATCGCACGCTGAAACAAATGGGGCCAGATGGAGTATTGGATGTTTTGCTTCGTATAGGGCCTTATGGAACTCAGCTACCGGGCACTTCGTCGATCGGTGCATTTTTGATTGATACGATTCAAGATATTTTCTCTCCATCGCATCCTTTAAGAAAAGCGTTTGATAACGGCCCGTATGGTTCCCAAAACCGAGGTCTGAGCAAAGGCTTATGTATTGCCTCGCTGAAGAATTATCCGCACGGTGTTGATCTTGGTTCGTTACAGTCTGCTTTGCCAGATCGTCTGTTTACTAAACACAAGCATATCCAAATAGTGCCAAAAAGTTATATGACAGATATGCCTCGCTTACGTAAGCGCTTGCAGGAACTAAGTAATACCAAAGAGCCGGTCATGCTTTTGATAGGTCGTCGAGATGTACGTTCTAATAATTCGTGGATGCATAACACGTCGCGTTTAGTGAAAGGAAAAAACCGTTGTACAGCACAGATCAATACAGCAGATGCTAAACGTTTGAAGCTCAAACATGGTGAATTAGTTAAAGTTTCTTCTGACTATGGTGCGGTCACTATTCCTTGTGAAGTCACAGACGACATTATGACGGGCGTTATGAGTATTCCTCACGGTTGGGGGCACGATCATGAAGGGACGCGACTTTCTGTGGCAAGTCAGAAGCCAGGGGTGAACCTTAATGTCCTTATTTCTGATCAGTTCGTCGATAAGTTAACGGGTACTTCAGCTCTAAATGGTATGCCTGTGCGTGTTGAAGCGATTGCTTCAACTGCTACAAAAAAGCGACGAAAAACCACTACCAAGAAAACAACGAAAGCGGTAAGTTAAAGCATTAAGTTTACTGTAGAGTTGTATATATGGTGATTCCCCGTAAGGACGTAAGCGAAGAAGCGCTTGAAGGTTTGTTAAAAGAATACTGTCTTCGCGCTTGGGGTCTAAATGACGTGGAATCGCCGATCGAAGATCGCATTTATAGCGCACGTGCTGCGCTTGATAACGGCGATCTTGTTTTGTGGTATAGCGAGTACGAAGAGAGTGCTTATTTATTGGCCACAAAAGACCTTCCTGAACAGCCAAAGGCTGATGCCTCTTACGACGTGTAAGTCATGTCTAAATTTCTTGTAGGTGAAGAAGAATTATTCAAGCGCGCTGGGAAAGATCGTTTTCAGCGGGGTAAGAATGCGTACACCCCTGATTTGGTGCAAGACTATCAGCGAGATGGCCTAGCGGTAACAGCCAAAGTTGAAGACTACACTGTCACACTGAATTATGCGGGCAGTATTGTGGACGGGCACTGTACTTGCCCAGATTCCGATGGGTTCGATTTTTGTCAGCACTGTGTTTCTGCAGTATTACACGGTAATCGTCTTGAGCAACAAGTACTCTCCCTTTCCAAAGGTCCCGAAAAATCTCGCATATTTGCGTATTTGATTGGTCTCGAGAAACAATCACTGGCGAAGCACTTTTTAGAGCTATTAGAAAGTGATTCTGAACAATTTGAGCGTTACTTGTTAAAGGCGAGTTTGGCCGGGCAAGAAGTTGATTTTGTTGCTCTCAAAGCGCGCGTTACTGAAACAACACGTATCGATGACAAACGTAATTTGTTTAGTCAGCGTCAAGTGAAGGCATTCTTCGCGCGTATTGAACAACTCTTTGGGGAGTTTGAAGCGGCAAGCTTTGAGAGCAAGCCTCGAGAAGGACTCAAACTTGTAGAATATTCATTAGCGCGACTTAATAAACTGCTACTTCAAATTGACGATAAGTGGGGCACATACCGCTCTTCGGCTCAGGCACTCAGCAGTTTGTACACGCGTCTGTTCGCCTTACAACAAGGCCGAGCGACTACCTTGATAAAGCGTTTCGAGAAAATATATTTTCTCGACCAATTTAATCTGATCGCTCACGAGCCTGCGCATATTTTGAGGGAGATTGAAGGTGGTCTCGATTTATTTCATAAACGGCTTGCGCAAGCATGGTTAAGCCAGCAGCTTGCTGAACAAAAAATTCCCGAGACAGAGAAAGTACGAGCGGCTCTCTCCGAGATAAAAGAATATTGGCAATGGCGTAAAGTAGCTGAGCAGCTCATTCAGCTTCCAAAGCCTCGTTATGTTCAAGATGCTTACGCTTGGCAACGGTCTTTACACGAGTTTCTAGCGCAGAGCCCAATGGCTTGGTTGGAATGGGCTGAAAAGGCCGAGCAATTTGGCTCACAGCACGTTGCCACGGCTTTGGATAAAGCCTTGGTCCAATTTCCAAACAATGATCTTCTGGCCCGACGTGCAATTCAAACAGCAGTCCAAAACGAAGACGATAGTACTTTGTCCCGTTTAGCCGTCTCTCAAGCTTGTACTTTTGTGGATATGTTGTCTGAAGGTGCGTTGGAAGCATTGCAGACGATTGATGCAACTCTTTACCTTAT
>NZ_LWFH01000679.1:0-647 GCF_001635725.1 Oleiphilus sp. HI0066 | reverse complement strand
CTTCGGGTCTTGTTCAAGGAGCGCAATTGAATGGCGTGTTGCCAGAAGAGGAGAAAACGGTCTCGATTATTGAGAACCACATGGTGCAAGGTAGTCTGGACGATCTTCAAAGCGGGGAATTTCGAATAGTTCTGGGCGATATGCTTGCACGACAATTGCGTGTGCAAAAAGGGGATCGCGTTACTGTCGTATTACCTGAAGCTTCGTTAACGCCGGCAGGTGTTTTTCCTCGGCTAAAGCGTTTTACGGTTAGTGGTATTTTTCGTGTTGGTGCCGACTTAGATGGGCAGCTTGCTCTGATCCATCTAGAAGATGCTGCGAAAGTCATGCGTATGCAGGGATACGTAAATGGTATTCGGCTCAAGATGGACAACTTATTCGATGCGCCATATGTATCAAGGCAGTTGGCGAGTAGTTTGGATGAGGCGTATTACAGTATCGATTGGACGCTTACTCACGGTAATTTATTCTCAGCCATTAAAATGGAAAAAACCTTGATTGGGCTCTTGTTGATGGTGATCGTAGCGGTTGCTGCGTTCAATATTATTTCGACCTTAGTTATGGTCGTCACAGACAAAACGGCAGACATTGCCATTCTGCGGACAATAGGCGCGAGTCCTCGTGCAATTATGGGAATCTTTATCGTT
>NZ_LWFH01000678.1:0-508 GCF_001635725.1 Oleiphilus sp. HI0066 | reverse complement strand
TCAGCAGCGGTGAAGAGCTGCCGGTTGATCTAACTGGTCGCTTTATTTATTACGTCGGGCCGGTTGACCCTGTTCGTGATGAGGTTGTTGGTCCAGCGGGTCCGACCACTGCGACGCGTATGGATAAATTTACGCACACGATGCTCGAGAAAACAGGCTTGCTTGGAATGATTGGTAAAGCAGAGCGCGGACAAGTAGCAATTGACGCAATCAAAGAGTTCGGATCAGTTTATTTGATGGCCGTGGGCGGCGCTGCGTACCTAGTTTCTAAGGCTATTAAGAACGCTGAGGTGGTCGCATTCCCTGAACTAGGTATGGAAGCGATATACGAATTTGACGTTGTCGATATGCCGGTTTCTGTTGCGGTAGATGCATTGGGTACGTCTGTTCATCAGACTGCGCCTGTTGAATGGCATGACAAGATCATTTCTGCCAAATCGGTATAAGGTCCTGATGCGTACTGCTATTGTTTTGTCATGCTCAATAGGAGGTATATATGTTAAGTAAA
>NZ_LWFH01000677.1:0-1956 GCF_001635725.1 Oleiphilus sp. HI0066 | reverse complement strand
GAAACTCGTGGATTACCTAGTGATGTTCGAGAGGGACTAGGAACGGACTTTTGTATTCGAATTCCAATGTTGGAAGGAAGTCGCAGCTTAAACCTGTCTAATTCAGTTGCGATTGTCGTGTATGAAGCCTGGCGTCAGCTTAGCTTTCAGGCTGGAAGTTAGATCTGCATAGATTTTTTCGCTCATAAAAAACCGCTAAACAATAAATGCTTAGCGGTTTTTTATGGATTGCAGTCACGCAGTCTTACTGAACTGTTGATTCAGCTGCTTCAGCGCTTGCTGCTTCTTGCTCCTGCTGCTGTTTCTTTGCCATTGCCTGCGCAAACATCGCGTCAAAATTGATCGGCGCTAACATCACTGGCTGGAAACCACCTTTAACAACGATATTATCAATACTTTCGCGAAGATATGGGAACAACAAGTTAGGGCATACAGCACCTACTGCATGGTGGTACTGAACACCTTCTAAACCGACGATTCTGAAAATACCAGCTTGTTGAACTTCAACAATATACGCCGTCATATCCTCAACCGATACAGTCAAAGTAATCGTGACTGCAACCTCGTGCACTTCCGATTCGATCACTGTGTGCTTGGTATTCAGATCCATTTTTACTTTTGGCTGCCATGCCTTAGTGAAAACAATTGGAGAGTTTGGCGACTCAAAAGAAGCATCTTTTACATATACTTTTTCCATCGCAAAACCAGCTTGCGGTTGTTGATTTGCTTCTTGTTCGGCATTTTCTACTGGAGTTTCGTTTTCAGACATCTTTTTTACCTTAAATCTATATTCTTTTTAGATAGAGCATCGCTCAGTACCTGCATACTAAGCACTGTATCGCTAGATAACGAGTGCACAGCTCTCTTTTTCGGGCCTAAACACATATTTTTTCATATCAAGTAAGCAGAGGATTGAGCTTACCCGCTCGCTCTAGCGCATACAGGTCATCACACCCACCCACATGCGTATTACCAATCCATATTTGTGGCACAGTGTGCTGACGACTCAATCGCATCATTTCTTGACGCAGAGAAGGATCACCATCAACCACTAATTCCTTGTATGACACGCCTTTCTTCTTTAACAAAGACTTGGCTCTCACACAAAATGGACAATAATTTGAGCTGTAAATAACGACGTTTTTAGCCATAACACTGCAATCTCATAAATCTAATATGTGCGGCGATACACTACTTTTTAACAAGTGGCATGTTGCTCGCTTTCCACTCAGCAATGCCACCCTGTAATCGAGCCACATTTTCAAAACCCGCAGCTCTTAAAAGCTTCCCGGCAGCTCCCGAATGTTGCCCCATTTTATCAGCAATAATAATTTGCTTGTCTTTGTAAGTTTCTAGCTCGCTGGTGCGGTCTTTAAAACTTGTGAATGGCACATGGATAGATCCGGTAATACGCCCTTCGTTAAAGTCTTTCTTGTCACGAACATCAACAATAACCGCTTCATCTTTATTCAAAAGTTGTGTAACGGCTAGCGGACTTAAGCTCTGACCAGCCTTTGCTTTTTCGGTCCACCACAACGCGAACAGCAAACCAAAGAAGATACTGACTAGCTCCCAGTGGTTACCGATAAATTCAAACAAACGATCCATTAGCTTTCCCTTTTAAATATTTCGGCGCGCATTATACACAAGCCATCAAGTACGAGACAGAGACTCTCGGGAATAAGTCGCCAAGAAGCAAAAGAAACGGTAAAATCGCGCCCAATTTTGAACTCTTAAACTTTGAGACCGAAGCATTATGGCAAAACGCACCACTGCACTAATCATTCTTGATGGCTGGGGCTACCGAGAGGAGAGCAATTTTAACGCAATTCAAAACGCTAAAACTCCATTTTGGGATGACATGTGGAACTCCAAACCAAGTACTCTGATTGCCACATCAGGCATGGCGGTTGGATTACCTGACGGGCAGATGGGCAATTCCGAGGTTGGCCATAT
>NZ_LWFH01000676.1:0-804 GCF_001635725.1 Oleiphilus sp. HI0066 | reverse complement strand
ATCGCGGTCTTTCATACCCTTTAAAAAATCACTGTCGTCCGCGTCGTAACCATCAAACCTAACTGCGAGCTTAGCGTTTGCATCAAATGGGCCGTTCTCATACAGCTCATAACTGACAAAAGGCCCAAGTAAATTAAAACGCTCACCAATATATCCAATACCCGGAATTGGAATGACACGATTACCATCGCCCTTGTAGATACTTTCCGAAAACCCTACACCAATGCCATAAAACCAGCCTTCAGGCTTCGGGCGCTTACCCTCTAATTCAGCAAATGCTGGCAGAGATAAAATTAAAGAGCTAAGCAAGGTAAACACTAGACGCATAAACGATGTTCCATTGAGAAAGAAGTTTGAGAGCATTTTTATACTCTGAGAATTGAAAAAGCGATTCACGCATTCGTTATTATCTCGCGCTCTTTTTTGTATTCCGAGATCGGGTTAACGATGCGAATCTTATAAAAAAGCCCCATTAACAGAATGCTAATGGGGCTTTTTTATAAGATTTTTATGGCTTATACACCAGGACCCAGCGGCCAACCCATGCTTAGCCACAAGCCCAATAAGCATCCCCAGCCAATCAATAAGATGATGCTGTAAGGCAACATCACCGCGGCGATATTACCAATACCAGCTTCTTTGTCATATTTCTGAGCAAAGGCCACCACTATCCCAAAGTACGGCATTAAAGGGGTGATAATGTTAGTCACGGAATCCCCCACACGATAAGCCACTTGCGTCATTTCTGGCGAAATTCCAGAAAGCATTAACATTGGAACAAAGACTGGCGCTAACAACGCCCAT
>NZ_LWFH01000675.1:0-830 GCF_001635725.1 Oleiphilus sp. HI0066 | reverse complement strand
CGTATCAACCTTCGAATGTATTGTTGATCGAGACAAGCACTTTTTCATGGAGATGAACACGCGTATTCAGGTAGAACATCGCGTCACAGAACTCTGCTATAGCTTGCGTTTCACCAACCCTGATAACGAGGAAGAAAGCTTCATCGTGAAGTCTCTCGTCGAAGCGATGGTGCTTTTAGCAACGCATGGCAAACGCCTTCCAAAACCAGAACGTGTTCCACGTTTCAATGCATCAGTCGAAGCACGTTTGAACGCTACCAATGACGCACTAGCACCACATGCTGGGGGCATCATCAAATATTGGTCGGACCCTCTCGAAGGAGAAATTCGTGACGACCAAGGTATTAGTCGGCACAACCCTGATACCAATGTTTTCATGAGCTACCACTTAGCTGGCGCATATGACTCTAATGTTGCGTTGCTACTAACGGTTGGCGATGCACGTCTTGATAGCTATCAGAAAATGGCTGAAACCTTACGCGTAACGAAACTCGAGGGCAAAGATCTATCTACGAACCTTGAGTTCCATTACGGCTTAGTGAATTGGTTTATTGGCAACAATATCAATGCGCGCCCCACTACCCGTTTTATTGTTCCCTACCTCACCGCTGTAGGCCAATTGAAACAGGTTGCCAACGACCTCGACGTTGATCAGGCCTACCAAGCGATCATCAAAAAAGTTCTGAACGAGCAACCAGAGCAGGCAAAAGACATTCAAGCCACCGCTGAACGCAAAGCACTGCTTCTTACACGCGCAGTGAAACAACTGTTTAGCAACCCTCACGTTCTTTCGGGATGGCTAAGCATCCATAAAGACAGCTTTACACAAA
>NZ_LWFH01000674.1:0-709 GCF_001635725.1 Oleiphilus sp. HI0066 | reverse complement strand
CAATGCGCGTTGCGAGAAGAACCGCACCGCCGATCAAAATCGCTAGCGTTGATGTTTCACCCATCGACCCTTGAACGGTACCGAAGAATGCATCCAACCAAGTTATGTTGTTCGCCATGATCGCTTCGACACCACCACTTGCCGCGAGGCTAAGTGAAGTAGCACCAGAGAAGCCATCAACTGCAGTCCACACGACGTCACCTGAAATTTCAGCTGGGTATGCGAAGTACAAGAATGCACGACCAGTCAAAGCAGGGTTTAAGAAGTTCTTACCGGTACCACCAAAGATTTCTTTACCAATCACAACACCAAATGAAATACCTAAAGCAACTTGCCATAGTGGTAAATCAGGTGGGCAGATCAAAGCAAATAGAATCGATGTTACGAAGAAACCTTCGTTAACTTCGTGACCACGAACAGCTGCGAACAACACTTCCCAAAAACCACCAACTACGAAGGTAACCGCGTAAATAGGCAGGAAGTAAGCTGCACCATAAGCCATATTATGCCAAATATTACTTGGGTCATGACCAATAAAGAACAAGCTATGCCAGTCCGTTGGAGCAGTCGCTAGACCTGCTGCAATTGCATCGTTTGCTTGGAAACCGATATTCCACATACCAAAAAACATAGCTGGGAATGTACACATCCAAACTGTGATCATAATACGCTTCAAATCTACGCCATCGCGAACATGAGATGTCGCAGC
>NZ_LWFH01000673.1:0-774 GCF_001635725.1 Oleiphilus sp. HI0066 | reverse complement strand
CGACGGAACCAATGCTGAAACACAAGACTCAGCCAGTGGGTCGATGAATATGTCATTAGGTATTCGTGTTGATCCGACCACAATTATCAATACAAGTTTTGGTTTTGGTCTGACGGAAGATGCGTCTGACTTTAATTTAGGATTCTCTTTGCCGATTAACATCGGTGCGTGGACTTGGTAAGTCCACAATCGGAGTGAATGTGAGAGAGTTTACAAAACCAATCCAGCGAGCGTTTGTTGCGCTGACAACGATCATGCTCGTTTTTCCACCTCAACTGCTAGCGCAGGTTGGTAATGGCATTACGATAGATAGCCGTGCTATGTCTTTGGGTAATGCTGTTGTAGCGGATCGCGATCCCAGTATTGCAGCTGTGTATCATAATCCTGCAGGTCTAACGAACTTGAAAGACCGTCAGTTCGAAGTTGATCAGTATATTATCGGTCTCGATTTGGACGCTGCTTATATCGCCGGTGACGATTATGAGATATTTGGTCTAGAGGGCACGGGACTTAATACCTACGATCCTTCGGTTCCTAGAGATCCAGTGGTTGGGCCTGATGGCTACGGAGAAAGCCATACGAGTAAACCAGCGATTTACATTCCAGGATTTGGCCTTCAGCAATGGGTATGGAGTGGTCCCGCGCCTTTGCCGTTCCAGTTTGGTTTTTCTGTTAATGAGCCAGGCTCAAAATTTACATTCGCTGCAAAAAACTACATGCACTCTCCGTTGGGGCTTTTTAAAGACGCGGAAGACCCCGGGACATTCTTAGGTA
>NZ_LWFH01000672.1:0-832 GCF_001635725.1 Oleiphilus sp. HI0066 | reverse complement strand
CGCTTAGAACTCAAGAACACACCGGTCACTCCAATTACAGTGCACCCAGGTGGCATCAAAACGAACATTGTGAACAGCGCTCGATTCTATAGAGGCACCAACGCTGGACAAGAACATAAGGACGTAAAGTCACTATTTGATCGCTTAACGTTTACGACACCAGACCAAGCGGCTAGCACCATTCTAAAAGGCGTTAAACGCAAGAAAATGAAAATCTTGATCGGTAAAGATGCGTATTTTTATGATTGGGCTGGCAGATGGTTGCCAGAGAGTTACCACAGAATCGTCGACAAGATTATGGGAGCGGAGTTCTAAACAAGCTACAAGCTTATTAATTCATGGGGTCAGAGTAAAAGTACTCTGACCCCAATATTTATTAAGAAGCCTTTCCAAACCACTTACGCACTAACACGTAAAACAGTGGTGTCAGCAATAAGCCAAAGATCGTCACACCGATCATGCCCGCAAATACAGCCACACCCATTGCTTCGCGCATTTCTGCACCAGCGCCTGTTGAGAAAACTAATGGCACAACACCCATAATGAATGCAATAGAGGTCATTAGGATCGGTCGGAAACGCAACTTGCTTGCCTCGAGCGTTGCAGCGAGCAGTTCCATTCCTTGATCCTCTTTTTCTTTGGCGAACTCAACGATCAATATCGCGTTCTTCGCGGCGAGGCCGACCAGCACGATAAACCCTATTTGCGTGAAGATATTATTCGTTAAGCCCCACATAATAACGCCCGTCATCGACGACAACAGAACGGTTGGAACGATCAGAATGATCGCCATCGGCATTGACCAAGATTCGTATTGTGCGGCCAAGACCAA
>NZ_LWFH01000671.1:0-367 GCF_001635725.1 Oleiphilus sp. HI0066 | reverse complement strand
TTTGAGATTTCATCGGTTTCAGCTTTTTGTTTGTGGAAAGTGTCGCGTGTTTCCGTTGCAATGTCGTTGAGCTTGTTTGCGTCAGTCGATAAGCCATTAATCATGAAGCGAGCTGTTTCAATGAGCTGTTTGACTTGCATGGTCATATCGTTAAAGGAGTACGTGAGCGCGCCAAGTTCGTCTGACGATTGCTTTTCCATTTTGACGGTGAGATCGCCTGAAGCAACGCGTTTGGCAGCTACCGAGAAAGATTCAATCGCGCGCTTCACAGACATCGAAAAGCCCGTGTACAGATAAGCAATTACGATCAATACGACAAAAATAGTGCTGAACAGGTAAACCAAATAAGATTGCTGTTCTTGAATGC
>NZ_LWFH01000670.1:0-1246 GCF_001635725.1 Oleiphilus sp. HI0066 | reverse complement strand
CAAATTGTCTGATGTTCAGAAAGCTTTTATCAATACTTATAGTATTTTTATAAAACTCTGCAGGGTTTGCTGGGATGATTTTTGTGTTTTGATAGGCTTTTCGGTTCGGCTGGATCTAGGTAAAGCCGGCAGGGTTTACCACGGATTCGTTATATGCATAAATTGCAGGCATAAAAAAAGATGTACAGTTTTCACTGACGTCTTTTAGAAATATGCCTTATGAAATTGGCTCCCCCGAGCTGGGCTTGATCTAGGTAAAGCCGGCAGGGTTTACCACGGATTCGTTGTATGCATAAATTGCAGGCATAAAAAAGACGTACAGTTTTCACTGACGTCTTTTAAGAATCTGTCTTATGAAATTGGCTTCCCGAGCTGGGCTTGATCTAGGTAAAGCCGGTAGGGTTTACCACGGATTCGTTGTATGCATAAATTGCAGGAATAAAAAAAGACGTACAGCTTTCACTGACGTCTTTTAAGAATATGTCTTATGAAATTGGCTCCCCGAGCTGGGCTTGAACCAGCGACCCACGGATTAACAGTCCGTTGCTCTACCAACTGAGCTATCGGGGAACTTCATAAGAGGCGCGTATAGTAATGATCTAACGCGCCTTGGTCAAGCGTTTATCCAAGAACTTTTTTGATTCTTGAAACAGCATCTTGAAGGACTTCCATGCTCGTCGCGAAGCTGAGTCTCATGCACCCTGGCGAACCAAACGCAGAGCCTGGCACTAATGCGACACCAGCTTCTGAAAGGAGTAATTCGGCTAGTCCGATATCTGAGTTTGCAGAACTCTGTTCAATTGCATTGCTGAAGTCAGGGAATACATAAAACGTTCCGTCACCGGCAAGGCAATTGACGCCATTGATGTCATTCAGCGCTTCGACAAGGTAGTCATGGCGCTTTTTGAATTCAACGACCATTGCATCTACGCACTCTTGATCACCAGTTAGTGCAGCGGTAGCGGCAGCTTGTGAGATAGATGCTGGATTTGAGGTGCTTTGCGATTGAATCTTCTTCATTGCTGCAATGACTTTTTGAGGTCCTGCTGCGTAACCAATACGCCAGCCAGTCATGCTGTAAGCTTTTGATACCCCATTAAGTACAAACGTACGATCATAAAGCTCTGGGCAGACCGTTAGGATGTTATGGAAGCCTTCTTTGTTCCATAAGATGTGTTCGTACATATCGTCGGTCGCAACCATTACGTGCGGATTCGCTAACAACACTTCCGCAATATCTTTAAGC
>NZ_LWFH01000669.1:0-8240 GCF_001635725.1 Oleiphilus sp. HI0066 | reverse complement strand
ACTTTCTACTGGTTTTAAGATTGTGGACATTCGACACACCTTTTTATGCATATATGCAAACGAGCTACTCGGCTCACTTCGCTTTTTTATATTATGCCTTCAAGACCGAATAACACCTTTGTCGATGTTTAACTGCTCTCGGCAACTTATTGATAGTTAAAAGTATAGACTAATAAATCAAATACACATTTATAAAAATAAACTCTGTTTTGTGGTACTCTCGCGCCATAGTTAAACGCATTATTTAGGCAATTTTATGAAAGCAGAAATACGTTGGGGCGGCGACGCTAAATTCGTAGCAGAATCTGGTTCCGGCCATACAATCACAATGGACGGTCCTCCAGATCATGGTGGCAAGAACCAAGGTCCTCGTCCAATGGAAATGATTTTACTTGGCTTAGGTGGCTGCACTAGCTTTGATGTAATGAGCATCCTCAAAAAGTCTCGCCAAGACGTCACTGACTGTGTTGCTAACATCACGGCCGAGCGCGCTGATGAAGTTCCAAGCGTGTTCACAAAAATCGATATCCATTTCACTGTTACTGGAACAAAGCTTAAAGAGAGCCTTGTTAAAAGAGCTGTAGAACTTTCAGCTACTAAGTACTGCTCTGCTTCAATCATGCTTGAAAAAGCTGATGTAGAAATCACCCACAGCTACGAAATTAAAGAAGCTTAGTCCTTAACTGTACTCTTTTGCTGGCCCGACTCGCTCTCCTTGAGCGAAGTCGGCTCCTTGTATTTTTGCTTTTTGCATCGCAATAGCTGAATCAACATTAGAAACAATCACCAATTTACCGAAGTGTTGAGCCAACTCAATCAGTGATCGCTCAGTCTCTTCTAACTCTTGCGAAGACTGCAAAGTATTCGCTGCCATCGTCACCGAATCAATCGGTAACAACTCTACTAAGTCGGGCGAGCATTGCTTAGTTCCATATCCAGCCAGACTAAATTTCACCCCTAAGTTCTGAAGATCCATCATTAAATCAGCTACTAAATAAGGATTAGACACACTGTCTAGGTCATATATCTCAAACCACAAATCATCTGCGGCTATATGCCCCTTCATCAATACCTTCTGCAAAGACTGACTAAAATTCTCATCAAAAAATGCTGAACTATGTATTGGAATTCTGCCAACACCTATATCATTTTGATTTAAGCGAGCATCGATGTAGTTCAACCACCAGGAGTTAATGCTCACTCCTTCGTCTTTGTTTACTGCTAGAAAGTTACTGTCCGCATCCGACTCGATACAGCTCAACGCTAAATGGTCTGAAATAGGATTGTTCGAAAGGTTTTTAACAGGCTGTGCCATCACCTGGAAATACGACAAATCATCAATCGCAAATCGAGAAGATGCGCTTTCTGTTTGAGAAAGTTCAACCTGAACATCGCCAGATACTTTACGATCAATCTTCCTTAGGCTCTGCTCAGCACTCGATAACAAGCTGCGCTCATTATGAAAACCTAGATAGCCCCGCACCTCACTCGACAACACAACAAACGGCGTATCAAATTCGACACCAATCTGTGCTGTACGCCCCGCAATCTCTTTTGCTTGTGCAATTTGTTCATTCAGGGTTTTACCAGAAATAAATATCGCAAAGTCATAGCGATTTAGACGTGCGACCGATGCTTGATCTGCCTCAAAATTACGAAGAACCTCGCCAATCGCTTCTACGGCTTTATTCTCTAAACTCTCGGGTAATTCACCCAACAGACAACGAATTAGCATCATCGCACACGGGGAAGTTCTCTCTCCGCTTTGCATTCGGCGACGAACATTCCCTCTAAATTCATCTTCAGTTTGAAGGCCTGTTAGTTGATCTGTCGATGCGCCTAACGCAAGTCTCTCGTAAACATCCTTAACCATATCATCGAGCCCCTGTTTAACGAGAGACTGATCATAATTAGGGTCAGGAGTAATCGATTGGAGCTTTAGATATTCCGACAATTTCAAAAGCCCAAGTTCTATAACTTTTAAACCTTGGTGATTCACAAAAACAAATTTGCTATATCCTTTCGCAATCCAGACTAAACGAATGAATTGAGTCGACTCACCATCCTTGTCAAACCTCATCCAAGCATTTAGAGGGATAGATTTCGCACGCTTAATCCACGGAACCAAGCGTTCTGATTTTTCTTTGTTGGTATTCTCTCGATCGGCTTTCTTAATATCGCTCACGAGTGGCAAGGTCTGTCCAGGAATCATCTTGTGCTGATTATGCTGAGCATCAAGCACTAAGTTTTTAAGAGATTCTCGGACTGACTTCGCAACATCTTGCCCGCCTGAAATCTGCATTAATCCTTGTTGAATAAACGGAACGTATTTCTTAGCCTCAAATCCACTCTCGGGCTTTCGGCCAAATTGAATCAACGCATTTAAGGCTTGAAAGCCATTTTTTACTTGGTCGCTATCAATGCCATGCTTAACAGCTTCTAACTGCAAAAAGTCTAACCAACCCGAATTCAGCATTTCTTCGACAGCAACAGGTACGTCCCCATCAAGGAGATACACTATGCGTTGTTCTAATTCAGCACGAATATCTTCTAATCGATGTGCATTATCCGCTGCCGTAGCAACCCGCTCTACATTTTTCAGATACTGAGAATGCTGCTTGACCATTAGCGCATCGAGTTCAGTTTTAACCTCATCAATAACGCCCGGGGTTTCATTTAACTCCGTATTAATTCGTTCAAGCAACGCTGAAATTTTTTGATGCCCTACACGTCCCAAACGATTGCCTTGTGCACCGAGTTTGGCAATACGATTAAGCACATCACGAAGAGGGCTATTTTGATCTTCAAAGAAAGTATCGTTTTCCAAAAGTTGGCGTAAAACTGGTATTTCTAATCGAAACAGATGTTGTTTGCCTTCAGAGCTAATACGCGGATTATTTTGTAATGATCCAAAGAAACGATCAATAACGTCTACTTGTCCTTGTTGCTCATGCGATAGAGCTTTCTCTTCATCTTCTCCAGTATTTAAGCTTTGAAGAACACGAGACAATAAGCTTAAGGCTTCACCGTCGCTATCAAGAGAACGTGTTGGGATTTGCTTCTGCGCAAGCCCTTCGTTCAACTCATTCGAACTAAAAGCTGAGACAGAATAATCAATTTGTGCGGTCTTCTTAGATGGGAAGCTACTCAAGATATTTCTAAAAATTGAAAAGGACTGAGCTTCTTTAATCTGTTCTTGGTCAACACCTGGCTCGACAGGACTTGATTTACCAGTAATGTTGCTAGCAGAAATATTACCTTGATCAACGCCAGCATGATTCAATGATTGCTGGCGATATCCAAAAGGCCTGTTAGCTTGAGAGGACGAGGGCGATTGTTGAGAAGAGTTGCTTTCAGAAACAGAGTCGACAATAGGGCCACTTGTTTCTGAAGCGGGCTTTGAATTAACAGACGCATTTGATGCAGTAGTCTGAGCTGAATCATTAAGAGCTTCGTCTTCTACCGAAGGCTCGGAGTCTTTGCTTTCTGGCAGATCGGGTGAAACAACTTTCTCTTTGGCCAGAGAGCTAAGACTCTTATCCGCTAGAATACCTTCAGCTTCAAGCGTGCTATTGAGCTTTTGATATAGCTCATCCAGCACACCATGCAATGCCTTTTCGTATAGTTTGAATGCAAGCTTTTCCAGAGTTGGGTCATTAACGAAATGATGTATCGCTGAACGAAATGCGTAAACCGCTCGTTCTGGACCTAAGGGGCTACTGCTCGCAATCGGACTATGATAATTCATTGCATCCGTGCGCATTTTTAGTAGCAATAAATCTGTACGAAAGTGCGATTCTAAACGCGTAATGAGCACCCGCGCGATTAACCAATCTTCAAACTCTACTTTTTCGATAATACTTAAATTCGACTCGTTTTCTTCGTGTTGAGAAAACTCTAAAGCTAAGCTGTCAAAGCTAAGAATATCGTTGCGAGCTTTGGAAATAATACTCGAACTATGCTTCTCAACGCGCTCAGCAATGCTCATGCGCGCATTTGCATCTTGATCAGTCGATGCTTTGATTGCAGATTGTTGGAATGACTGTACGATTTCTGGAAGAACGCCCTCTAACGCTGCCGTAATCGCTATATCTGATTGCTGTAAACAACGCTCGATCACCAGGCGATGAACAGCTGATATATCAGGCGTTTCTCGGTTAGCAAAGCGCTTAGTTAAGTTTTCTACGACGTGAGGATAGCTGTTTAAAAAACGCAAACCAGCCGCCTGCGATGTCACGTGTCTTGGCTCAGCGTTTACAAAAAGTTCTTTCCCTAACTCATCGACAAAACCCACACGTATGACGCGATTATCTTCAGATAAACCAAGTGCATTGGGCGTGTAAGTGATATACATCCCTTGGCCGCAAAAGTCGGCAATAACACAGGCATAGCTTTCACCAGATTCTAAATACAGCGTGGCGGCTTGTTCACTCGATATACGTTCTTGGGTTCTTCGTTCTGTGATCATTGGACCGTTACTTCAGTTTTTTCCTTAAAACTTTTGCCTTGCGGCTCACGTCATATTGCTTTGAATCAGGCAACTCCGAGTAAGCACTCATCTCAAAACCTCGTTCTAAAAACCAATGCTCCGTCTGAGTGGTTAGAACGAACAAATACTCAAGATTTTGAGCTTTCGCTTGATTTGTAATCTCTTCAAGCATGTAATCACCACGCCCTTCTTTACGATACTCAGGGTCGACAGCAAAACAAGATAATTCTGCACACCCTACCTCAGGATATGAGTACAGAGCAGCGCACGCGATAATAGCATTGTCGCGAACATTAACGGTAAATGCATCTAGCTCGGTCTCGAGAACTTCACGAGAGCGACGCACTAAAATCCCTTGCTCTTCTAAGGGCTGAATCAATTCTTGAATACCATTTAAGTCGTCCAAGGTGGCGGCTCTTACCTCATCATAACTTTCTGCGCTAACCATGGTACCAATACCATCTCGCGTAAATAGTTCTTCAAGAATCGCACCATCAGAGGCATAACTTAAAAGGTGAGTTCTCTTAACGCCAAGATCACAAGCACGTTGAGCTAATGCCAATAACCTTGCGTTATCATCGTCGCTTGTCGAAGAGACTAATGACTGTGCGACATCCGGGGTTATCTGTCTACAGGTTTCACCCGCCCCATCATCTATCGCTTTGTCGCTACCCAGCATAATGAGCTTTTCAGCATTTAGTGCCACGGCAATATCTGTTGCTAACTCTTCATAAGACAGATTAAAAATTTCACCGGTCACTGCGTAACCATGCCCTGTTTGAAGAACCAGTGCACCGCTTTTTAAGTGACCGTTAATACTTTCACTATCAACCTTACGCACTTTTCCGGTCCAGCCATAATCAATGCCGTTTAAGACCCCCATAGGCTTCGCCGAAATGAAATTACCACTCACCACTTTAATCGAAGAGCCATGCATTGGTGAGTTGACCAATCCAATAGAAAGTAAGGCTTCTACTTCACTTCTTACCTTGCCATATGCTTCGAGCACGCTAGGAAGTGCTTCCTTACTCGTAACTCTAAGGTTTTCCTCAACAACAGAACTCAAACCACGCGACATTAAATTTCTGTCGATCTGAGGACGTGCTCCTAAGACCAGCACCACACGAATACCTAGGCTACATAGCAAAGCAATATCATGAACGATGTTAATAAAATTCTTATGCTCAATCGCCTCACCACAAACGCCGAAAACCATGCTGCGATTTCGGTGTTGATTGATATAAGGTGAAGCGTGACGAAACCAGTTAATCCAATCTTGCATGTTTTATTATCTCTCGTACTAAGGCTGCGCGATACAATAACTATTGATCAGCGACGAAAGGACCTTAGCCATTTCTCCAACTTGTTGCTCGGCAAGAAACTCATTGGGTTGATGAGCTTGATCAATTGATCCAGCGCCCATTACAACTGTCTCCATTCCCATACCACTCAAGAAGGGGGCTTCCGTTGCAAAAGCTACCGCCTCTGCTGGAACTCCAGTTAAGCGTTCACAAGCTTTAACTAGCTCCGCATCACGTGACGTTTCAAAGGCTGGAACTGGCTCTACCATATGGCGATGTTTTACATCGATCTTGTATTTGTAGCCTGTCTGTTTCACTAACGCATCTATCTCAGCATGAAGTGAAGAAACGGACATCCCAGGAAGCGGTCTGATATCAAAATTCATCTGACAGTGTCCACAAATCCGATTAGGGCTATCTCCCCCATGTATTGCACCGACATTTAATGTAGGTCCCGAAACTTCAAAATTCGCATTCTGATAGTTTGCCTGCAAACGCGAACGAAATGCGAAAAGCTCTCCTAAAAATCCGTGAACTGCATTGACGGCACTATTCCCCAAGTCTGGATTCGAAGAATGCCCAGAACAACCTCTAAATTCGACCGCCTCCATGAGAATACCTTTATGCATTCGAATAGGTCGAATACTTGTTGGCTCCCCAATAACTGCCGCTCGGGCTTGAAGTTTACCTTGTTGAGCGATCAGTCGCGCTCCCGCCATTGAGCTTTCTTCATCAGCAGTCGCAACAATGATTAAGGGCTCATTTAACTCCGCTTGATCCATACTCTTTAAGGCTTCTACTATGATAGGGAAGAAACCTTTCATATCGCATGTCCCTAAGCCATAGTACTTGCCCTCAGAGAAACTCAACTTAAAAGGGTCTGAGTTCCATCTTGCCTGATCATAAGGAACCGTATCAGTATGCCCAGCCAACACTAAACCTCGACTGCCTGTTCCAAGCGTCGCGATAAGGTTGTACTTTCCCGCCTGTTGATCAACCGGAATTACTTCACAGCGAAATCCTAAACCCAAAAACCACTTTTCTAATTCTCGAATCACGGATTCATTACTATGATCCCAAGAGGAATCACTAGCGCTAATTGAATTTTCGCCGACAAGTTTCGCTAACAGCGTTTCAAAGCTGTGTAATTCCTTAGGAATATGCAATTTCATTGAATTTATTTCCAAACCTCTAGGACACTTAACTCAACGCGTTTAAACGTAAACGAAACACTTCCGTCTCCATTGAGAGGAGTAATCACAAGTAAGTGCTCATCAACCTGACTAAGCATACCCTCGGATTGTTTGCCATTCAGCAATGTGATGCGCACCCGTTCTTCTAACATCGCGTCAAGCTCTGTAAGCTCGACGTTCAAATATTGCGGCTCTATTTCCACTGGTTTACTTTCAACAACCGGCTCAGCTTTCGGTTCAGGAACATATTTCTGAAGCCCAAGTTCAACGCCTTGATCCGTATTCACAGTAAGCTGCGTCCCACCGTATTCCAAGACAGGTAACCAACCATAAGCCTGTTCAATCGCCATGTCATGAGAAGACAAGCTGACATTCAACACTCCGCCTTTTGCGATATAAGCAGACAATGCCATCGCGGCTGCATCCGAGACACGAAACCCTTCTTGAAGTAACTGAGCTTTCCAACCATCGATCACGGACATTGAGAATCCGGCTAGGTCTAAGTCCTCTTGGACCACAGATTCACAACTATTTAAGAGCCGCTTGAAATATCCATTTTCTATATATTGAAATGAAACCAAATCTAAGCCACGAGCTGTACTGAAGCGCATAGCTAAGGAACCTAAGTCATCAGTAACAAGTTCAAGCTCTATGTCATCTGAATGATTCTGAACAGAAGCATTGCCTGTAATAGCCGCGACAGAAATAACTTCAAACAACTGTGTACTCGGTACGCTTTGGCCATCGCAGCTCAACCAACCGAATAAGGCATTCGCAGGTACTGAAGTCTGCTCATTGAAGTGATCGATTAAAGTTTGCGATGGAAGGCTTACGGCCACACCTTGAAGAGAAACGGATTCGATGACTGAATAGTCTCCACTAAGCTTCTGAGTAAGGCTTAGGATTAAATCGAAAATACCATCAAAATGAAGCGTTGCCGCATCAGCCGATATGTCTTGCTTAGACTTAAAATGCTTGAAACTTGGCTGAGACACAACTATCTCGCCATCCAACAAGGATGTCTTCACGCCTAAGTATTGGAAAGACCCAACGTTCACCAAATCATCTTTGGCTTGAACCAGCACCTGGTTTGAAATTAGCACGAGAGCCAATTTCAAAAGCACGCCAACGACTATCAGTATCCCCGCTGTAATTATCAACTTACGCTTCATTGTTTTTATTCATCCAAATCTATGTACTCTCTAAACTATAGCAAACATCAAATACTTAGAAAGTTGAGAAATATAAAGCACTTAT
>NZ_LWFH01000668.1:0-36851 GCF_001635725.1 Oleiphilus sp. HI0066 | reverse complement strand
GAGATGATCACGATCGGCAACTACCAAACGCCATCACGCGCCTACATCAGCCGTTTTAATTTCCGCGGCAATGACCAGCAAAAACGCGTGAGTGAATTATCTGGCGGTGAACGCAATCGACTACACTTGGCAAACACCTTAAAGCAAGGCGCGAATGTTCTTTTGCTTGACGAACCTACCAACGACTTAGATGTTGAGACCTTGCGCGCACTAGAGGAAGCTGTGCTGGCCTTCCCAGGTTGTGCGATTGTCATATCGCACGATCGCTGGTTCCTAGATCGTATTGCAACACACATTCTTGCATATGAAGGTGATAGTGAGGTTGTCTGGTTTGAAGGCAATTACACAGAATACGAAGCAGACTTCAAAGATAGAAAAGGTGAGCTTGCGAAAACGCCGACACGCCTCAACTATAAGAAACTCGCATAATAAGTGCTGCGCACTTGCTAGGATTTAAACTTAAATCTAAAGTAAGTGCGCATTAGTCCTCGCACTCATCCTAGGAAAAGGCATGTCACAATTACAAGAACAGCAAGAACGTCGTCAATTCAGCCGAATTTTATTCAATGCCGAATGCACCTTGAGTCAAGAAGGTTTGGAATGGACGAGCGGTGTGCAAGACATTTCACTGAAGGGCGTATTGATTCGAAAGCCAGAGGGTTTTTTGATGAACAAAGACAATACCTTTGAAGCTAGCATCAAACTCGCTGGAAACGAGCAGTGCATTAACATGATACTTTCGTTTTCAAATGAGCACGACAACGCCTTAGGTTTTGCCTGCGACCATATCGATATCGACAGCATGACGCATTTAAAAAGACTCGTAGAGCTCAACTTAGCAGACGAAGATCTTCTGCACCGCGAACTGAGCGCGTTAAGCGAAACGCACTAACGAGCAAACTAAAAGACGTTTTTAAGAAACTCATCAAGCGTTTTGACAGGTACGACCTTCATTCCAGGCACATCCTCTCTGGGGCGATTACCCCACGGAACATAAGCTAATTTAAAGCCATGTTTCGCCGCCTCATGGATACGCTCTTGGCCACTTGCGACAGGGCGTACTTCTCCAGAAAGCCCTACCTCGCCAAACATGATGACATCACGCGCTAAATTCACACCACGAAAACTTGAGACGATAGATGCGAGCGATGCTAAATCAGTGCTCGTTTCAGATGTTTTCACGCCGCCTACGAGACTGACAAAAACATCTTGATCACCACAATGAAGACCGCCATGGCGATGCAACACCGCTAATAACATGGAGACCCTATTTTGATCCAAGCCCAGAGCAACGCGTTTCGGGTAAGAACCTTGACTCTCATCAACCAAGGCCTGCAATTCTACAAGCAGAGGACGCGTACCTTCCCAAAGAACCGTAACAGCACTACCAGGGGACGCTTCTTCACCCCTATTTAGAAAAATGGCACTTGGATTTTTAACTTCAGCCAAGCCTTTTTCCTGCATGGCAAACACGCCTAATTCATTCACTGCACCAAAACGATTCTTAATTCCGCGCAAAGTCCTGTAGCGTGTATCACTCGAGCCTTCCAACATGATCGAACAATCGATCATATGCTCCAATACTTTTGGACCAGCAATCGCTCCCTCTTTGGTGACGTGACCAACTAAAAAAAGCACCATACCCGTTTGCTTAGCTAAACGTGTTAGACGCGCAGCACATTCGCGGACTTGAGAGACGCTTCCCGGAGCAGAATCCAGTGATTCACTAAACATCACCTGAATACTATCAACCACTAAGACCTTAGGCTGAACGCTTTGTACCGTCGCTTCAATACTCTCAATGCTTGTTTCTGAAAACATTTTGAGATCATCTGCCTGCAGCTCCAAGCGCTTAGCACGCATCGCAACTTGCTGAAGAGATTCTTCACCGGTGATATATAGTGCGGGTAAACGATTTGCTAGATAACACATCGTCTGCAGAAGTAACGTGCTCTTCCCTGCACCAGGATGACCACCAACTAAAATTGCAGAACCCGGAACTAAACCACCACCCAAAACACGATCAAACTCTCCGATACCCGAGCTAAATCTAGGCTGCTCTTTCAGATCAATCGCACTGAGAGATTTAATTTCTGCAGCAGCGCCTGCATACCCCACACTTTTAGCTGAAGAGCGGGAAGTTTTGGCTGATGAGAGCTTAATTTCTTGAACGGTATTCCATTCACCACATTCTGGGCATTGTCCCTGCCACTTTGAAAAGTCTGCACCACACTCAGTACAAACATAAGCCGTTTTAGATTTAGGCATACTAACGAATAATATTTTCCACAGGAGGACGCACGAAGTTACGATCTAAAAAGTCATTCCATGTAACGTTGAAAATTGGCGATGTCTGATCAGAACGACCATCACCATTCTGATCTCCCTCTGCCTCAATAACGACCGAAATTGCAGAAGCTCCTAAAATACGAATAGCAGCTGCTTCATCATCAACTCCCTCTAGAGTAATAATGCCACCTTGCTCAGTCGGATTATCTTGACCTAACACTCCGCCAAAAGGCGACCTAGTTGTAACTGCAACCTCAAAGATCGCTCCATCAATCAAACTAACAACTTCAGTATTAAATGTTGCAGACCACGAAGAATCATCAGCTGAGCCGAATCTCATCCCCCAGTCCAAGCCGTCGATTGAATAACTCTCATTAAGATTTACTAAATCAATCTCGCTAGAAATATCACCTTTAAGAGCGTAAAAAAGGTCATCTCGCGTCGTTAATTCAGGCCTTTCATCATTGATATTGCCTTTGACCCCCATAGAATTTGAGAGCTCTAATTTGCCCGACAAGCTATGGGTAATCCCTTGTGCATCAACAGTCAAGTCTTTAAGTGTAATGTCGACAAAGCGATTAAAATAAGCACAATCAATTTGCTCTTGAACACCATCTTCGACAACAAAAACTCGTGCACCGTCTTCTTCAAAACTAGAATCAAAATCTGTCGCTGAACGATTAACCACTACTGCAATCTGATCAAGTGAGAGCTCTTCAACTCTCTTCTCGATTGCTAACTGATCGTCTTGAGGGTCTTGTTCCATGTAACGCACAAATAAACGTGCGCCTTGCTTATCAAAAATTAAGCCAGATGCTTGATCATCAATTAACTCATATCGATCAGCATCGATTTTTTCATCTAGTTCTAAGTTAGTAATGCATTGAGCAACAGTCAGGTCGGTCGCGAACGTTTTATTGTAGCCTTCGGTTTCTTTATACTTTCCTGAAACCTCACCATTCAACTGTGCACCAGTCGCATTAAAGCAAGCGGTGTAGTTTATCGAGAAATCATCGCTCTCTTCATATCGCCCCCCAGAAGCATTAGGGAAATTAACAACTGCACTTCCTCCTCCTGGGCATGCAACAGAGCCAGACTGAACATCATTGAAGTCACGCGCATCAAGCATTTCATGTAAACGCGCAAAATAAAGTGGTGAAAAGATAATTTGGTAAGAAGACCACAGGTAAGCTTCTGCATTATCATTGGTTATGTCGAGCGTTCTTCGATTATCGCTAAAATCCTGATCATCAACGATAAACTCCCCGCATCCTACAACGAGAACAGTCAAAGAATATAAAAAGGCTCGTGCAAGACGACTCATGAACTTTCCTAGTTATTCTTAATGTGAGACAAAATTGTAAGATATGCGTGAGGTAGGATAAACGCTGCGCCACCACATTTGTGACGCAGCAAACGCTCAAGACGCTTAAACGTGGTACTGCGCACTCAATTCATGCACCGCATCAACAAAGACTTTCGGCGCCGCGGGGTCTACAAACTGATGAATACCGTGTCCGAGGTTAAACACATGTCCATTGCCCGCACCAAAGTCCCCTAATATCCGGGCAACTTCAGCCTTAATTTGCTCTGGCTTAGCATATAAAACACTAGGATCCATATTACCTTGTAACGCGACGCGATCACCCACCATAGCGCGAGCTCGCCCAATATTCATCGTCCAATCAAGCCCTAGCGCATTCGCACCGCAGTCAGCGATTTGATCCAACCACAGACCACCACCCTTCGTAAATACGATCGATGGTACACGCAAACCACGCGCTTCCGCCTTCAAACCCGCCACAATCTTTTGCATGTAAGCAAGAGAGAAATCGAGGTAGGCTTGATCACTTAAATTCCCGCCCCATGTATCGAAAATCTGAACAGCTTGAGCACCTGCATCGATTTGCGCATTCAAATAGTCAATGACAGAGTCTGCAAGCACATCTAATAGAACATGAAGAGTTTCAGGTTCGCGATACATCATCGCTTTAATATGTCGGAAATCTTTCGAAGAACCACCCTCAACCATATAGGTCGCCAAGGTCCAAGGCGATCCGGAAAAGCCGATCAAAGGAACACGCCCAGATAACGCACCGTGAATTTCAGTCACTGCATCGGTGACATACGACAAGTCTGAAGCGGTATTAACAACCTTAAGCGATGCCACGTCTTGCTCTGTACGAATGACTTTCTTAAACCGCGGCCCTTCGCCAGTTTCAAAATATAGTCCCAAGCCCATCGCATCAGGAATCGTCAAAATGTCTGAAAACAAGATTGCCGCATCTAAGTCATAGCGCTCTAGAGGCTGAATAGTCACCTCGCACGCTAGCTCTTTGTTCTTGCACAAACTCAAAAAATCACCCGCTTGTGCGCGCGTCTCACGATATTCAGGCAAATAACGACCAGCTTGACGCATCATCCACACTGGCGTTGCATCAACAGGCTCTCTTAAAAGGGCTTTTAAAAATCGATCGTTCTTAAGTTGCGTCATCTTTTTGATAGTTCTCTAAATTGATTCTAAACAAAAAAGGCACAGCAAAATGCCGTGCCTTTTCAACCAGCAACGGATATCAGACGTCCAAGTAGTCCAAGATACCTTCTGCCGCTTTTCGACCTTCAGCAATCGCTGTTACAACTAAGTCTGATCCGCGCACCATGTCACCGCCAGCAAAGATCTTAGGATTAGTTGTTTGGAACGCAAATTCACCGGCTTCCGGCGCCTCAACACCACCCCAGCTATTCACGTCAACACTAACACCCTTCAACCAGTCTGGAGGACTTGGGCGGAAGCCAAATGCAATCAAAACAGCATCTGCAGGCAAAATTTCTTCACTACCCTCAATTACCACAGGGCGACGGCGACCATTTTCATCAGGCTCACCTAGTTTGGTTTCAACAACCTTAACACCTTCAACCTTATCTTCGCCCACAATAGCGACTGGCTGACGATTAAATAAGAACTGCACACCCTCTTCTTTCGCATTTTGAACTTCTTTACGAGAGCCAGGCATATTTTCTTCGTCACGACGATACGCACACGTTACGTTCTCAGCTTGTTGACGAATAGAGGTACGGTTACAATCCATTGCGGTATCACCACCACCTAAGACGACAACACGCTTGCCTTTCATATCAATGAAATCTTCTGGCGCTTTCTCAAAACCAAGGCGACGATTTACGTTCGAGATCAAAAACGGAAGGGCATCATGAACACCTGGCAAATCTTCACCAGGGAAACCACCTTTCATATATGAATAGGTGCCCATTCCCATAAATACCGCATCGTATTCAGCTAACAGCTCATCGATAGTCACGTCTTCGCCAACACTTACGTTCAAACGGAACTCTACGCCCATCTCAGTGAACACTTCGCGACGCAAAGACATCACGTTCTTTTCTAGTTTGAACTCAGGAATACCAAACGTCAGCAAGCCGCCAATTTCTGGGTTACGATCAAACACAACAGGCTTAACACCATTACGCACTAGAATATCAGCACAGCCCAAACCCGCTGGACCGGCACCAATAATCGCGACCTTTTTGTCAGTCCAGACAACTTTAGACATGTCAGGACGCCATCCCATCGCAAATGCAGTGTCTGTGATGTATTTTTCCGCGGAACCAATCGTGACGGCACCAAAGCCATCATTCAGAGTACAAGCACCTTCACAAAGACGATCTTGAGGACATACGCGACCACATACTTCAGGAAGTGAGTTCGTTTGATGACTCAATTCAGCCGCTTCTAAAATGTTGCCTTCTGACACCAACTTCAACCAGTTTGGAATAAAGTTGTGTACCGGACATTTCCATTCACAGTATGGGTTACCACATGACAAACAACGATGTGATTGCTCAGCAGCTTCTTCTGACTGGAATGTCTCGTAAATTTCGCCAAAACCTTCCGTTCGATCAACCATTGGAACCTTCTTGGGGTCACAACGGCCAACTTCAATAAATTGGAAGTTATTATCTAAACGCTTAGCCATTTCTTACCTCTTTAAGCATAATCTTCGACGATACGCCCTTACTCAGGGCGTGTTCTGACGTTATTTAGAAGCGTTTGCAAGCTTGCTGCTTTTGGTTTTACTAACCAGAAACGCGTAATAAAATCATCGAAGTTATCTAAAATTTCCTGACCCCATGCGCTGTTTGTTGCAGCAACATGTTCCTGAATGACGCCACGCAAGTGATTGCGATAAGGCTCCATTGTTTCAGATGAAACTCGCTGGATCTCAACCAACTCGCGGTTGTACTTATCAACGAAACTATTGTCCTGATCTAGAACGTACGCAAAACCGCCCGTCATACCAGCACCAAAGTTGTAGCCAGTATTACCCAACACGGTAATTTGACCGCCAGTCATATATTCACAGCAGTGGTCACCAGCACCTTCGACTACTGCTACAGCACCGGAGTTACGTACACCAAATCGCTCACCAGCAGTACCTGCAGCAAACATCTCACCACCGGTTGCACCGTATAAACAGGTGTTACCGACAATAGACGTTTCTTGAGTCTTAAATACACTTCCTACTGGCGGACGAATCACAAGACGACCGCCGGTCATGCCTTTACCGACATAATCGTTTGCATCACCTTCTAGATCCATGTTCAGGCCGCCAGCATTCCACACACCAAAACTCTGGCCTGCAGTACCATTAAGCTTGAGCGTAATTGCTTGTTCGCTCATACCTTGGTTACCGTGACGTTTAGCGATTTCGCCAGACAGACGAGCACCAACTGAACGGTCACAGTTAGTCACGTTGAAACTAAATTCACCGCCCTTTTTACCTTCAATACTTGGAAGCAATTCCTCAACCATACGCTCCGCTAACAAGCCTTGATCGAAAGGCTCATTACGCACGACTTCGCAGGTGTGCGGCTTATCTTCTGCTACCCCACCATCCGATAAAATAGCGCTAAGATCGAGTTGCTTCTGCTTGTCAGTCGAGCCTTCTAATGCTTCGAGAAGATCTGTGCGGCCTACGAGCTCTTCAAGACTACGAACACCTAACTTAGCCATCCATTCACGCGTTTCTTCAGCCACAAAGCGGAAGAAATTCATCGCCATTTCGACAGTGCCTTTAAAGTGCTCTTCTCGCAGTTTTTCGTTCTGCGTAGCAACACCTGTTGCACAGTTATTCAAGTGACAAATACGGAGGTATTTACAACCTAGAGCCACCATCGGCGTTGTACCGAAACCGTAGCTCTCAGCACCCAACATCGCAGCTTTTACAACATCAAGTCCCGTTTTAAGACCACCATCTGTTTGTAAACGAACGCTACCACGTAAGTCGTTACCGCGAAGCGTTTGATGTGCTTCGCTCAAGCCTAGCTCCCAAGGAGAGCCTGCATAACGAATAGAGGTCAATGGACTAGCAGCAGTACCACCGTCGTAACCCGAAATAGTGATTAAGTCAGCGTAAGCTTTTGCAACACCAGCAGCAATCGTCCCGACACCTGGCTCAGAAACAAGTTTCACAGAGACAAGCGCATCGGGATTAACCTGCTTCAAGTCGAAGATCAATTGAGCCAGATCCTCGATAGAATAAATATCATGATGAGGCGGAGGAGAAATCAACGTCACACCAGGTACAGAATAACGAAGCTCTGCGATCAAGTCGTTGACTTTACCGCCAGGCAACTGACCACCTTCACCAGGTTTTGCACCCTGAGCAACTTTAATCTGAATAACTTCAGCACTGCTTAGATAATGCGGTGTAACACCAAAACGACCCGAAGCAACCTGCTTGATCTTAGAACGTTTAACAGTTCCATAACGCGCGACATCTTCGCCACCCTCACCAGAGTTAGAACGGCCACCTAGAGTGTTCATCGCAACAGCTAATGCTTCGTGTGCTTCAGGAGACAACGCCCCCAAAGACATCGCTGCAGAGTCAAAACGCGGGAAGATATTTTCAACTGGCTCTACCTCGTCCAAGGAGATAGGAGAAATACCTTGCTTCAAACCAAACATATCACGCAATGTAGCAGCAGGACGATTATTCACTAAGTCTGCGTATTCTTTGTAAACACCATAATCGCCGCTCTCAACCGCACGCTGAACCGTGTTTACAACATCAGGATTGAAGGCATGATACTCTTGGCCATGTACATATTTGAGAAGACCACCCGGCTCGATTGATTTACGCGCTTTCCAAGCCTCATTCGCAAGCAATGACTGCTCAGCTTGTAAATTCGCAAAACTCGCACCTTGAATTCGGCTCGCCACACCTTTGAAACAAAGATCAACCACATCGTCAGAAAGACCAACTGCTTCAAACAATTGAGCACCACGGTAAGACGCAATCGTTGAGATTCCCATTTTAGAAAGAATCTTAAGAAGGCCTTTACCAATCCCTTTACGATAGTTGTTTTTCGCCTCGATTGGATCCATCAACATCTCGCCGCTCTCGATCAAGTCATTCAACACTTGATAAGAAAGGTATGGATACACCGCGGTTGCACCAAAGCCAAACAATACCGCGAAGTGGTGTGAATCGCGTGCAAAACCAGTTTCAACAACGATGTTGGCATCACAACGCAAGCCATTCTCAACCAGGTAGTGGTGCACTGCACCTGTAGCCATGAATGCATTGATTGGCAACTTACCTTTTTCAATGTCTCGATCCGACAAGACAACAATCACTGAGCCATCACGAACAGCTTGTGCCGCTTTTTCACACACATCTTGAATCGCTGCTTTCAGGCCTTGTTCAGGATCAAATTGCAATGAAACAGTCGCTGAACCAAAACCTAAAGAATTGTCTAAAATCGCAGCAAACTTAGCTGGACTCAAAACAGGCGTAGTTAAAATAATACGCTTAGCGTGCTCAGGAGACTCTTCAAATACATTTCGTTCCGAACCGATGCAGGTTTCAAGCGACATAACAATCGCTTCACGCAAAGGATCGATTGGAGGATTCGTAACCTGTGCAAATTTTTGACGGAAATAATCGGCAACGGAGCGAACGCGCTGTGACAAAACAGCCATTGGCGTATCATCACCCATCGAACCTACTGCTTCTTGTCCCGCCTCACCTAGTGGACGTAAAACTTGATCACGCTCTTCGAAGCTCACTTGGAACATCTTCATTTGCGTTTTCAACTCATCCGAAGGCATTGGTTCAAACGCAGGCGAAGAGCTCTTCAAGCGCGTTTCAAGACGCTGAGCGTTTTCACGCAACCACTTCTTGTAAGGCTTGGCTTCTTTAAGACGCTGATCAATGTCGTCTGTATGCAATACATCGCCGGTCTTCGTATCGATCGCTAAGATTTGTCCAGGACCAATTCGACCCTTCGCAACAACATCTTCAGGCTTATAAGCATAGGTACCGATTTCCGATGCTACTGTAATAAAACCATCTTTAGTAACAACCCAACGACTCGGACGTAGACCGTTACGATCTAGCAAACACACAGCATAACGACCGTCTGTCGTAACTAGGCCTGCAGGGCCATCCCACGGCTCCATGTGCATGGAGTTAAATTCATAGAAAGCACGCAGATCTGCATCCATCGTGTCGACATTTTGCCAAGCCGGTGGAATCATCATTCGAATCGCACGGAAAAGATCCATGCCACCCGTCAGTAATAGCTCGAGCATGTTGTCCATGCTTGATGAGTCAGAACCTGTGCGGTTAACCAACGGCGCAATAGAAGCTAAGTCAGGAAGTCTGTCGCTTTCGAACTTACTCGTACGTGCTAGAGCCCAATTACGGTTACCTTCAATTGTATTGATCTCACCGTTATGCGCTAAAAATCTGAAAGGCTGAGCCAATGGCCACTTTGGCATTGTGTTGGTAGAGAAGCGTTGGTGGAAAACACAAATCGCCGTCTCTAACGCTTCGTTACCAAGATCAAGGTAAAAGTTCGGCAAATCGACAGGCATCATCAAGCCTTTGTACGAAATAACCTGATCTGACAAACTACAAACGTAAAAGTCTTCTTCCTGACTTAACGCACGCTCAATCTTTTTACGGGCGACAAATAACTTTAAGCCAAACGCTTGCTCATCAATATCATCGTTCGCTTCAACAAAAACTTGCTCTATCTGTGGCAAGCAATCTAGAGCCATTCGACCTAAACAAGCATTATCAGTTGGCACAACACGCCATGCTTTAACGTTTAAACCTTCGTCTGCACAGGCAGCTTCAAATGTCGCTCGCGCCTGCGCTGCACGCTCATCATCTAGCTGCAAGAAAATCATGCCTACGCCGTATTGATCACCTAAAGTCAGTGACAATTCTTCTTGTGCGACTTTGCGTAAAAATGAATCTGGCTTTTGTAATAACAAACCACAACCGTCACCTGTTTTGCCATCTGCCGCGATACCACCGCGGTGGGTCATACATGTGAGCGACTCAATTGCTGTTTCCAACAAAGCATGGCTAGGCGCACCTTCTGTGTGCGCAATGAGCCCAAAACCACAGTTATCACGAAACTCTTCTGGGCGGAACAAACCTGCTGCCATAGCATTCTCTCTAAAACATCTAGTAATTTCATACACTTAGACCAACAACTCTGCCTAAAATGTACGACTAAGAAAATTGGGGTCGGACATTTTACACACAGCAATGCGTCTTAACAAATTTTATAACAAGAGATTTTCGAAGAAAGGAAGCTAACTGCTCAATATTTATACAAGCAAACAGAAGCTTATAGAACTCAAAAAGATTAGCGCAGCCCGTCTACACTGCGAACCCAAGGTTTTTGTGACGCTACAACATCTGGCAAATCTGCCGATCGCGCATCGAAAGCAGATTCAAAACGACCATAAAGCACCACAAACCACGCCTTACCTTTGTATGTCGACCGCACATAATATAAATCTGGAAGTTGGTTCGACTCTACAAAACGCTGCGCTGTTGACTCATTATAAGAACCCAATACCTGAAGCGTGTAATTAGCGCCACCAAATACTGAAGAATCTTCTTGGCTTTTTTTCACCGATACCTTTATGACTTTATCTTCAGGCATATCAGTACCAAGATTTTCCGTGCTTGTCCGAACAACCTCAGACTCAGGCTTCACGCTCGACTCTAATGCAGTGACGCCTGAATCAGTATCAGCTGCATCGTTATTCTTTTCATTCGCTAGGACTGGATCGTCAGACTGCGCACCTTTCGACCCGACTAAATCAGAGTCCTCTTTGGCAGACTCTTTTGTCTCTAGCAAATCATCACTCGCTACATTTTCAGCCGCCAAGGTCTCATTAACAGCTAGCGAAGATTCATTCTCAACAACTACCGCTTCTTGCACCACATCAAACTTCTCACTTTGTCGCAACGCTTCATCCAATCGAGCTAAACGCTCACGCTGAGCTTCTTCATCTATCACAACGCTTTCACTAGCAAACTCTTGCTGCGCCATACCCGAGAATAAATTGTGCTGCTGCGCGACAAATAAAAATGAAGCCATCAAGATCAACACAATAGTAACTAGTGCAAACGCAGGTAGTCTCGGCTGGGAACGTTGTGACTCAACCACGACTGCGTCATCAGTCGAGTTAAATAACACTGCCCCCATATGCCTTTGAACCTCAGAAACTAGACCTTGGGTTTTTATATGCAAACGCTCTACCGATGCTTCAGGAATAGAAAGAGTCGAGCTAAAACCTACGCTAGACAAACCTTGCTCGATGAATGCTTTTACCTCTTCAACAGATAAAAGGGGCAAGCCAAATGCATGAACCGACTCATCACCATAATTAGCGGACAACCAAGCAAGTTCTGAAGTAGACGCCAACAACAGCACAACAGAGGTATCTGATTGAGGCAACTCCAATGTGTCAATACAACTTTTCAATAAGGCTTGAGAAAGATGTTCAGCATCATCAATCGTAATCAATGTACGATTACCTTTCTCTCGATAAAGCTGCTTGTAACTCTCGCGACAGCGAACCAACAACGATTCAACATTTTCAGAAGGTGAGGCAAAAATGGCACTTTGATCAGCAATAGCTTGAACAATATCCGCCGGAGTCATATCAGCCTCAGCGGAAATAGAAATCAAATTCAGTTCAGATTTTAGTTCAGCATGGATTTGATCAATCAAATGCGTCTTACCCGAACCTTTAGGAGCATGAAGCCAAAGCAGTAAGTCACCAAAGCAAGCTAAATGACGAACACTTTCTAGTTGATGTTGGCGTTGAGCACCTTTAAAGAAAAAACCTTGCCCTTCCGACAATTGCGCCGACAGGGCGGCATCATCTACACAGAGACGTTTGGCAATCGATAAAAAATGCGCCTGACTCATTGATTATCCCTTTTCTACAAGGCTAATTTGGAAGAACTTTCAACAACGTACTATGCTCAAAATCATCTGTCACTCGCGCAAACCCTAAGCGGTCCATGAGCACTAGACGCAAAGTACCATCTAACACTTTCTTATCAACAGACATCAGTTCGAGATAATCCTGAGCTGACATGACTTCTGGGCCTCGAATCGGTAAAGCACAATCATTCAAGACTTTCAGAATCCGCTCTTCATCGCTTTCTGATAGGCACCCCAGCAACTTAGACATATGCGCGGCCATTGCAATACCTGCACCAACAGCCTCACCGTGCAACCAATTTCCATAACCTGAAAACGTCTCAATAGCATGGCCGAAGGTATGCCCAAGATTCAAAATTGCACGAACACCGCCTTCTGTTTCATCTTCCTCAACAACAATCGCCTTGCATGCACAGGAGGTCAAAATAGCGTAACGCAGACTTGCTTCATCAAGCGCTCGAATATCGGACACATGCTTTTCTAACCACTCAAAGAATGGCAAATCACGAATCAATCCGTATTTAACTACTTCTGCCAAGCCTGCAGACACTTCTCGCTCAGGTAAGGTGGACAGACTAGCAGTATCGATTACAACGGCTTTTGGCTGATAAAACGCACCTATCATGTTTTTACCGAGCGGGTGATTAATAGCCGTCTTTCCCCCGACCGATGAATCGACCTGAGACAATAAGGTTGTCGGAACTTGAATAAAATCAACTCCACGCTGATAACTCGCGGCTGCAAAACCTGTCATATCTCCGATAACACCGCCACCCAAAGCAATTAACGTTGTGTTACGGGAATGCTTCTTCTCAAGTAATGCATCAAAGATTAGATTTAAGGTATCCCAATTTTTATACTGCTCTCCATCCGGCAAGATCACGCTATCCACATCAAAATCGGTCAGAGCTGCACGAAGCTTATCTTCATATAATGGAGCCACTGTCGTATTACTAACGATCATGACTTTCTTGCTACGTATATGCTTTGTAAAATACGAAGCGTCACTCAATAAGTTCGCGCCAACATAGATAGGGTAACTTCTTTCACCAAGATCAACGTTTAAAATATCTACCGTATCTGACACTTATTCTTCCTCTGCTGCGATGCCGTCACTTTGCTCTAATGCACGCACAATACTTTTAACAATTAAACGCAGCGACTTTTTGTTTGTTTCCACGACAAAATCCGCTACCTCACGATAAATTGGATCACGAAGAGCCATCAAGTCCGTTAAGACTTGCTTAGGGTCCTCTCCTCCTTGCAATAAAGGTCGGTTTTTATCCTTATGGGTTCTCGAAAACTGCTGCTCAACAGAGGTATTGAGGTACACAATAAAACCATTGCGGGTCAAATGATCGCAATTCTCCTGACGCATTACCGCGCCACCACCTGTTGCTAATACCACCTGACTTTCTAGAGCTAAATCTTTAATAACAGCCACTTCCCGATTGCGGAAACCTTCCTCTCCTTCAACATCAAAGATCCAAGGAATATCTGCACCAGATCGCTGCTCAATCTCTTTATCGGAATCAATAAACTCGTAGGAAAGCTCTGTCGCTAACAATTTACCTATTGTTGTCTTTCCCGCCCCCATTGGCCCAACCAATACAACTAAGGGCTTCTTTGTTCTGTATGCCATTGAAAAAACTGCTTAAAAAGTTTGAGTTTAACACCGTTTGATAACAAGGAACGATACATTCAGACAAAAAAAAGCCGAGCTATTTAGCTCGGCTTTTTCAGTGTGCCACGATTATTGATCAATCAAACCATCTTTGATCAATTTAGGTGTAATAAACACTAGCAACTCACTACGCTCATTAATGTTTTGCGTCTTTTTAAACAGGTTACCTAGGTAAGGAATATCACCCAGGAACGGTGTCTTAGTTACTGTCGTAGATTCCTCCGACTGGAAGATACCGCCTAGGACAATAGTTTCACCATTGCCAACAAGTACCTGAGTAATTAGTTCATTAGTCGCGATACTTGGCACACCAGCAGTCTCTTGGCCACGATCATCCTGATTTACTTTCAGATCCATAATGATTTTATCGTCAGGAGTAATTTGCGGCGTTACTTCAAGAGACAATACAGCCTCTTTAAATGCAATAGAGGCAGCCCCAGAAGAAGTTGCTTCTTGGTAAGGAATCTCTTCACCAGACTTAATCGTTGCCGTTTGGCGATCCGCCGTTACAATTTTTGGTTGAGCAACGATTTCGCCTTTGCCATCGGCCTCGAATGCCGACAATTCTAAATCAAGCAAGTAATCGCCATTGCCAATACCAATGGCGATAGATGAAGCATTCGTACGTGTCACACCTAGATCAACCGCCAATGCGTCTGGGAATGTAACAGTATTGGTAGTTGTTAACTCGCCAAGAGTATTTTGAGAACCACCAAAACGCCAGAAGGTATCGCCATCTTGGTCACGGCCACCGCCACCCCAAGTAATACCCATTTCTTCAGTAATATTTGAACGTGCACGAACGATACGTGCTTCGATCAGCACTTGGCGCACTGGAATATCCCAGGTATCAATCAAAGTACGGATCTGATTCAATTTATCCGCAGTTTCTCGCACACTAATCGTGTTAGTACGCTCATCTGATGAAATATAACCTCGACCAGAAATCAACTCTTCATCCTGCTGCAACAATGAAACGAGATCTGATGCTTTTGCATAATTGACTTGAATAATTTCCAAACGAACCGGAGCTAACTCTGCAACTTGCTTATTCGTCTCAATTTCAAGTTTTTCACGCGCTGAAATCTCTTCAGCTGGCGCAACAAGCATAACATTACCTGTCATGCGCTTATCTAAACCCTTAGTTTTTAGCACTAACTCAAGCGCTTGATCCCAAGGCACGTTTTGCAGACGCAAAGTAATGCTACCGCCAACAGTGTCACTCGCTACCAAGTTCAACCCAGTAAAGTCAGCAATCAACTGCAATACTGCACGAACTTCAATGTTCTGGAAGTTAAGAGAGAGCTTTTCGCCTGTGAAAGGAAATTTTTCTTTGCGACGCTCTTCTACTTCGTCTTCAGTAATTTTCTCAACGCTTACAACAAACTGATCGTCAGCTTGATACGCCAAGTAATCATAATTGCCGGTAGGCTTGATCACGATTTTGGCCTTACCATCTTCAATGTAAGACTCAATACGTGAAACAGGTGTTGCGAAGTCAACAACATCTAAACGCTGACGAAGGCTTTCCGGAAGCTCTGCATCAGAGATCAACAGCTGGATGTTGCCACCTACTTCACTCATGTCGATATCAGCAGATGGATTCGCTAGACCAATAATGACTTGACCATCGCCTTTCTCACCGCGACGAAAATCAATCGCTGTAATACCATTCCCTGAAGCAGACTGACTAACTGACGCATCGCTTTCAGCTGATGAATTTTCAGCTGCGGCTGAGCCAATCTTCAAAATCAGATCATTACCCTCAACAGAACTGGTGTAAGGTGCCATGGAATTTAGATCAACAACAAAGCGTGTAACAGCTTGGCCCGCATTATTTTTTGCTTCGATCACCGTCATACGGTGAGCGTTGCCGAGACCAAGCTCGTGATAACGCTTATCCAAACCATTTGTTGCGCCATCAACTGTAATTGAGATGTCTGCAGTCTGACCAATCGTAAAGATCTTTGGTTCTGCAGGAGGCTCATCAAAGCTCAGAACAATCTCAACTGTATCACCCGGCATCGATGCAAATTTCACATCCTGTAATACTGCCGCATTGGCCGCGGACATGAACATTGCCATGAACAAAGATAACGCTAATTTCGGCTGACCAAACATTTTCATTGCCCCAAAAACTCTAGATGTTTTAACTTTTTCATTTATTTGTTTCACTATTCGCACGCTCCCAATCACTATATATCTTCCAGCGTTACAGAGCGTGGACGCTCAATCCAACCACCATTCCCGTTCGGCACAATCTCAATCAGACTAATTCCAGCCTCTTGAATTGCTACCACACGGCCATGGTTTTTGCCCATATATTGACCTTCCTGAACCCGATGAACTCCGCCAGAATTATCAGAAATCAGAGCCCAAAGTGTGGCTGAGTCCTGCTTTTGCAAAGTACCAACCATTCTCAACTGAGTAAGCTGGAATGACTCCAACATTTCTTTAGGACGATCAAAATTTGGCTTGATGTTGCTTTGGTCTTCTGCGATTTCGACACCAACATCAACCTCTTCAACGGGAGCCGCAAAAGGAGAACGGCTGCCCGCTTCTGAATATTTGAATGACTCATAAATAATCATTTCAGGTAATGGGTCAATACGCCCAGCCGGCTTCTCATCAGCCGACTTCATGAAAGAGTCTAAATCTGCATAACCTTCGTTTCCGCCACATGCAGTGAGTAACGAAGCGCTTGCCAGCAAGATAGAAGAAACTAATACCCTACTCATTTTTTCTTCCTCTTCTTATTCTTTTTACCGCCTTGATCTGGGTTGTAACGATACGTCTTAGCAGAAATGTTCATCGTCAAATCACCCGCACCACCTTTTCCAGCTGGCTTAATATCAAAATCATGTAGCGTCACAATTCGCGGCAAAGCAGCCACACCACTGACAAACGCAGCCATATCGTGGTAAGTGCCTCGCACAGAAATATCGATCGGAAGCTCAACATAAAACTCTCTAGAAACCTCCGGCTTTAAGCCAATACTATTGATTTCTAGACCAGTACCTAAACCAGTATTCGTAATATCCTCAAGCAAGCCAGGAACTTCAGTGTCTGCAGGTAATTGCTTAAGCAAAGCACCAAAAGACTCTTCCATTTCGGTCATCTGCTGACGATATGCATCGAGATTAGCAACTTTAAAAGCTTTGCTTTCATATTGTTGTTTAAGCGTGACTTCCTCATTCTCAACACGCTCCAATGCTGCATATTGGTCTTTAATCATGAACCAATATCCACCACCTAGAATAAGGAGAAATACGAGTGCCAATACAATCGCTTTTACTGGTATCGGCCAAGAACCTGCATTATTAAAGTCGAGATCATTAATATCGAAATTTTTCAGGCTTTCCATCTGTTCTGCAAAACTCACAACTACTCTCCTTTATCGTCTTGCTCAGAGACAGGTGTAACCTGCGCAACTGTCATATCGAAGGCGCTTTGGGCTCCGCCTTTAGCCGCTTTCACATCTCTTAGATTTGGATTAGAGAACCACTCAGAACCTTCAAGGTTTCGCATAAGGCCCGAAATTCGATTATTCGATTCAGCTACACCTTGAATATCTACTTGTGCAGACTTGCGATCAAGACTTGTGTAATAAAGCCCTTCTGGGAGAGTTTTAACTAACTCGTCAAAAACGCGCACTATAACAGGACGCGTACCTTGTAAGTCTTGAATGACCTTCATACGCGCTAGAAGCTGCTCACGTTTCTCCTTAAGTTCCGCAATTTCTTTGGTCTTCTTATCAAGCACAGCCATCGATGTTTTGATGTAGGAATTGCGTGCTTTTTGCTCTGCAATCATGCCACTAACTTGCGTATTCCAAAGAAAGAAAAGGCCACCAGCTGCAACAGCCACAGCAACAAGCATTGCGATAAATTCTTTTTGTCGTTTGGCTCGGAGTTCTTCGCGCCACGGACGTAGGTTAATACTTGGCATCAGTCAAAACTCCTCATCGCTAAACCGCAAGCAATCATTAATGCCGGCGCATCATTACTCAGAGCTGAGGCATTTACTTTTGAGTTCAACGTCATATCTGAAAATGGATTTGCTACGACTGTCTTGATCCCAACCTTCTCTTGAATCATTTCAGCAAGATCTGGAACGGAAGCAACACCGCCAGCAAGTACTACATAATCAACTTCGTTGTATTGACTAGACCCAAAGAAGAATTGCAAAGAGCGAGCCACTTGTTGAACAACAGCTTCTTTGAACGGCTCAAGCACCTCACGTTCGTAGTCATCCGGCAAACCGCCTTGCTTTTTCGTCAGGCCAGCTTCTTCATACGACAAACCGTAACGACGCTGAATTTCTTCCGTCAGCTGACGTCCACCAAACAATTGTTCACGGGTATAAACGGTAGTATTTTCGGCGAGCACACTTAGCGTTGTCATGGTTGAACCAACATCAACAACTGCCACAGTTTGCTCTTCTGGAGAATCTTCCATTTGGGAAGCGATAAGACCGAAGGCACGCTCAACTGCATGCGCTTCAATATCAACGACTCGACTGATAAGCCCACCAATTTCGAGGGCATCTTCACGTAATTCAACGTTTTCTTTACGGCAAGCAGCGAGCAAGACATCGACTTGATCTGCATTGTCTTCGGAAGGGCCAATCACTTCAAAATCAATCGAAACTTCATCGAGCGGATAAGGAACATATTGATCAGCTTCGACCGAAATCTGATCCTCAAGTTCTTGGTCATTAAGTTCTGCACTCATTTGAATCGTCTTTGTAATAACAGCAGAGCCTGCTACCGCTACAGCACCAAACTTCACATTACTACGCGACTTCGCGAGCACCTTTTTAACCGTTTCACCAACCTGCTCAACATCATTGATCGTTTTCTCAACGACGCTATTTGCCGGCAAAGGCTCCACAGCATAACTCTCGACCCTAAGCTTGTCGCCGCTCTTTGACAGCTCTAAAAGCTTAACGGAAGAAGAGCTAATGTCGACACCTAAAACGATGTCGTTCTTTTTCCCGAATAATCCAAACACAGAAATCCTACCATCTAAATCGACATGAGTGTGGCCGACTTGTTATAGGAGAGTCTTGACCAAGCACACACAGTACAATTCTTTACTAAAAGCACTCAAAATAGACGTATAATAGTTACCGCCTAAAATTAAAGCTATTTCTAAGATAATAGACCTATATTCATAAACTGCTAGGAAAAACATGGCTCGTTTTGTGAGACTTTCCACCTTTTTTGCGTGGTGTACTGCCGCAGCGATTTGCGGCGCTGGAATTTTGTTGAGTGCGTTTTATTTGTATCTCGCGCCTCAGCTACCTGATGCAGCACAACTAAAACACACTCAATTACAAACCCCTATGCGGGTGTATACCAGCGACAATAAAAAGATTGCTGAATTCGGAGAAAAGCGAAGAAGTCCGGTCGATATTTCTGAAATTCCGACCACATTAACCTCCGCATTTATTGCTGCTGAAGATAATCGATTTTATGAGCACGGAGGCATCGATATTATTGGCTTAGGGCGTGCGGCAGCTCAACTAATTCAATCTGGTCGAATTAAAACTGGCGGCAGCACAATCACAATGCAGGTTGCCAAAAACTTCTTCCTAACACGCGAGCGCACCTTTGTTCGAAAATTCAACGAAATATTCCTAGCGATTCAGATAGAACAAGCTTTAACAAAACCCGAAATACTAGAGCTCTACCTCAATAAAATATATTTAGGTAATCGCGCTTACGGCGTAAAAGCAGCTGCGCAAGTGTATTACGGGAAAAACCTCGATGAACTTAGCTTGGCAGAAAGTGCAATGATTGCAGGCTTGCCAAAAGCACCTTCTCGATTCAATCCTATCGTGAATCCAGATCGCGCCAAAATTCGTCGAGATTGGATCTTAAGCCGCATGCTAGAGCTTAAAATGATCTCTAGCCTAGATTATTCAGAAGCAAAAAACTCAGAACTAACCGCTGGCTACCATGGCATTCAACCTGATTTGGCCGCACCATATGTTGCAGAAATGGCACGCCAAAAAGCAGTTGAACTCTTTGGTTCTGAAGCTTACACACTAGGGCTCAATGTTTACGTCACGACAGACAGCGAATTACAAGCAAGCGCCCAAAATGCTGTAGTTAAAGGGCTTGATGACTACGACAAACGTCATGGATACCGTGAGCCACTGGACCATGTAGAACTAACAGGCGAAGAAAATGATGTTACAAAGAAACAGATACTACGCAATTACATTGCTAAAACGCGCTTTACTCCAGCAGTCATTACAGGAATAGAGCCAGAATCTATTGAACTATTCACGCTATCTGGCGAAGAAGGTGTTATCGATATAGCAAATGCATCGCGTGCAGCGCCATTCATCAACATTAATAGAGTGGGTAAAGCTCCAACTGACTTAAGCGAGCACTTCAAAATTGGAGACATTATCGAGGTCAGCGCCCTTAGCGCTGAAGCAACACCATCAGAAGATACCCCTACAGAAGCAAACGCTGACGTTTCAGGTGAGATAGCTGAAGCTCCGCGCTTACCTTATATACTCGAGCAAAGCCCTGAAGCACAATCTGCGCTTATATCTCTGCGCCCAGAAGATGGTGCAATTCTCGCGCTCAGTGGTGGCTACAACTTTAGAATGAGCAAATACAACCGTGCGATTCAAGCAAAACGTCAGCCTGGCTCAAACTTTAAGGCATTTATCTATTTAGCCGCGCTTGAAGAAGGGAATACAGCCGCAACACTCATCAATGATGCACCCTTAGTTTTTAATGACAAAAACTTAGAGACATCGTGGCGACCAGAAAACTCGAGTGGCAAATTTTACGGCCCCACAAGACTAAGAGAAGCGTTTTATCGCTCTCGAAACCTTGTATCGATTCGCTTACTCAAAAGCATGGGAATCAAGCCGACACTCAAGCACATCACAAAATTTGGCTTCAACGAGCGAGACCTGCCTAAAGACCTCTCACTCGCTCTAGGTAGCGCAGGTATTACACCTATCGATGTAGCCGCCGGATACGCAATGATCGCCAATGGCGGTCATTATATCGAGCCATATTTGGTTACTCATATTGAGAACAGCAAAGGTGAAACACTTTACAAATCTGATCCCTATGTTGTTTGCGATAAAATTTGTATGGTAGAGAAAAACGCAGCGGAAGAAGAAAATGACGCAAGCACTGAAGACGGGCTGACTAAAGAAAGCTTCAAGCCCGCTCCTCGCATTGCAGATGCACGCGCGGTATTTATTCTTCACTCAATGATGAAAGACGTAATTAAAAAAGGTACTGGTCGACGCGCTTCTGCGCTCAAAAGATCCGACATTGGCGGCAAAACAGGAACGACCAACGATCAAAAAGATGCTTGGTTCTCGGGCTTTAACACTGAGGTCGCAACGAGTGTATGGGTAGGTTTTGACAATCCAGAGACACTTGGCCGCAGAGAGTACGGCTCTAGAGCCGCGCTACCAATTTGGATGGATTTTATGAAAGACGCATTGGCTGACACTCCTGCTGCACACTTAGCACAACCGGAAGGCATTATTAGCGTTAAGATCAACGCCAAGACAGGCCTTCGGACATCATATGCAGAACAAACACTGTTTGAATACTTTAGAAACGAAAACAAACCTGAAGAAGAGCGGGCAACTCCGCCGAGCTTAGATCAGTTCGTCACCACTCCGAGCGAAAGTACTGCTCGCCCTGAGGATATTTTCTAAGCACCTCGATTTAGCTGATCGAATTACTCATCATGGCTTCGTCCTCAATTCTTGAACAAAAAAAAGCCGCATACTTAGATGCGGCTTTTTTGAAACGACTATTGATTACTTGATGTCATCAACAGTGCTCAATGGATAGTGCTCTGGGTAACCAAAACGCGCAACACCAGAATCAACAGCTGCTTTCGCTACGGCTGCTGATACAGCGCCAAGCAAACGGGAGTCAAGCGGCTTAGGAATGATGTAGTCCTTACCGTACTCAAGCGCCTCACCACCGTAAGCATCGATAACGTCTTGAGGAACTGGCTCTTTAGCAAGATCTTTGATTGCGTGAACCGCTGCCACTTTCATCTCTTCGTTGATCGCTTTAGCACGAACGTCTAACGCTCCACGGAAGATGAATGGGAAACCAAGAACATTGTTCACCTGGTTCGGGTAATCAGAACGACCAGTCGCCATGATTAGATCATCACGTGCAGCAAGCGCTGTTTCAGGCTGGATCTCTGGATCAGGGTTTGAACATGCAAAGATAACTGGGTTTGGAGCCATGCGATTCAAATCTTCAACAGAAAGAAGGTCTGGACCAGAAAGACCAACGAACACGTCAGCACCATCACAAGCATCTGAAAGCGTACGCTTGTCAGTATCGTTTGCGAACATCGCTTTGTATTGGTTCAAATCATCACGACCAGTGTGAATCACACCTTTACGGTCAAGCATGAAGATGTTCTCTTGCTTCATACCACAAGAAATCAAAATTTTCATACATGCGATTGCTGCAGCGCCCGCACCTAGACATACAACTTTAGCATCTTCAATGTTCTTACCTTGAAGCTCAAGTGCGTTGATCATACCTGCAGCGGTTACGATTGCAGTACCGTGCTGATCATCGTGGAAAATTGGAATTTCGCACTGCTCTTGAAGGATACGCTCAATTTCAAAACACTCTGGTGCTTTGATATCTTCCAGGTTGATGCCACCAAAAGTGTTTGCGATACGTTTTGTTGTATCAATAAACGCTTGAGGGCTTTCTGAATCTACTTCGATATCAAATACATCAATACCTGCGAAGCGCTTAAACAATACACCTTTACCTTCCATTACAGGCTTAGAAGCCAATGGACCAAGGTTACCTAAACCAAGAATCGCAGAACCGTCAGAAATAACAGCAACAAGGTTACCCTTTGCTGTGTACTTGTATGCGTTTTCTGGATTTTCAGCAATAGCACGTACCGGCTCAGCAACACCTGGGCTGTATGCTAAAGAAAGGTCACGTGAAGTTAGTGTTGGTTTAGTGATTTCAACACTGATCTTACCTGCACGTGGTTGCGCGTGATAATCGAGTGCTGCTTGTTTTAAATCGTCTGCCATTACAGTGTACCGTTTTAAAAATTTGGGCAATGCCCTTTTTATGTTTCTCTCAAAAGCGAAACGCTTATGAGCTTACTCACACTCAGCAATTTGCTGACATAAGTGCAAAAAAAGAGCGCATGGCGCTCTTTTTAAATTCTTGTATCGGATTAGCTCGCAATACGACTGCCGAAACGCTTCTTGAACTTGTCGATACGACCACCTGTATCCATCACTTTCTGCTTACCAGTGTAGAATGGGTGACACGCTGAACACACGTCCAAAAGAATGTCTTTAGCTAGCGTAGAACGCGTTTTGATAACGTTACCACAGCTACATTTTGCTTCGATTTCCTCGTAACGAGGATGGATATCTTTTTTCATCTTAACTACCTATTTCATTGTTTGCCGCCACCCATCGTCATTCACTCTAGCGTTGGGCACCGCAAGGAAGGCATCGAGCCATTTACACCAAGAAAGGGCGCAAGGGCCGAAATTGGGGCGAGAATATTACCAAAACAATTGCGGAGTGCAAGCGTGAATTGATTATATTTTGACTAATGCAAATACAAACATGCTCATCCTTCAACTTTCAAAACAATATTACATGACCCAGAAAGTGACTCGAAGTAAACTAAAAAGCATGAGCGCTATTTCATCCCCCCTTCGTTTTGCATCTATTGCACTTCCTGTTCCCTTGCACAAAGAGTTCGACTACTGCATACCCATCACGATGCAAAACAGATCATTGCAACCTGGAATGCGCGTTGCTGTGCCATTTGGCAATCGAGTCATTTGTGGAATTATTACAGATATCAAATCGGAAACACTGCTAGAGCCCAGCAAACTGAAAGACATCGAGCGATGTATTGATTCAGCCCCAATACTCAAGGCGCAATCACTAGAACTTCTTAAATGGGCCTCTACCTATTACAGCCATCCGATCGGCGAAGTGATATATAGCGCACTGCCCACCGCACTGCGCAACACAAAACCACAGGCGATATATCAAAACACGCTTTGGATTCGAACAAACAAGCCTTTTTCTGGCAAAAGAAACGCGCATAAGCAGATCGCACTTCTTAAACAGCTAGAAGAATCTCCAACAGGAATTTGGGCAGATGCGCTGCGCATGCTTGGCTTTACCGGCGCGCAATTTAAATCACTCGAACAACAAGGATATATTGAGAAACAATTATCCCAACAGCAAAGCCAAGCAATGCAAGTCCACGAAGACACGATTTCATACGGACTTAATCAAGAGCAACAAATAGCGGTTGATGGCATCATTCGAAACTTCGATCAATTCACCCCGTTCATGCTTGAGGGCATTACCGGCAGTGGTAAAACTGAAGTATACATTGCAGCCGTAAAACATTGCCTGAGTTTAAATAAACAAGCACTGATTCTGGTGCCAGAGATCAACCTGACACCTCAAACATTTAAACGCTTCCAAAGCCAACTTGGCATCCCCGTGGCCGTCTACCACTCAGAAATGAGCAATAAAGAAAAGCTGATCACCCATCAACTATGCAGCAGCGGGCAAGCCAAAGTTCTCATCGGAACAAGATCCGCAATATTTCTCGAATATCAAGACCTAGGCCTGATAACTATCGATGAAGAACACGACAACTCATACAAACAGACCGAAGGGTTTAAATATTCTGCTAGAGACATCGCTGTTAAACGGGCGCAGCTCAACCAATGCCCTGTTATTCTTGGCAGCGCCACCCCTTCATCAGACAGCTCTCTCAACATTTTGGAAGGACGATTCAAACACTTAACACTGAAACATCGTGCCAAGAAAAGCGTATTGCCCAGCGTCAGCCTTGAAGATATGAGAGCGCTAAAGTCTAAGGACATTCTTAGCCCACGAACATTGGCACGCATCAAATCAGAAATTGATCAAAACAATCAGGTCATTATTTTCCATAACCGCCGAGGTCTCGCGCCGAGTTTAATGTGCTTTGATTGTGGCTGGATATGCCACTGCCCTAACTGTGACGCGCGAATGACCGTGCACAACACTCCTGCGCATCTACATTGTCATCATTGCGACCACAAACATCAGATCAGCCACCAATGTCCAGAGTGCCAAGGTACAAATGTGAATGCAGTTGGTGCAGGCACAGAACGTATAGAACAAATACTTAATTATTATTTCCCGCATACCCGAACGCTGCGCCTCGATCGCGACAACATTAAAAACCAAACACAATTGGACGAATGCATCACAGAGATTCGAGATGGCTCCCCTTGCTTAATTGTAGGCACACAGATGCTTGCAAAAGGACATGATTTTCCAGACGTCACACTCGTTGTTGTCGTCGATGCGGACGGCCTATTTTTTAGCTCAGACTTCCGGGCAATGGAAAAAGGTGCTCAACAATTATTGCAAGTTGCGGGCAGGGCTGGCCGCGGAGAAAAAGCAGGGCATGTAGCGATACAAACACGCCAACCCGAGCACTCACTCTTCGAGACCTTAAAACAACACGATTATCACAGCTTTATGGAAAATGAGTTGCGAGAAAGACAGCTCTGCGCACTGCCACCATTTAGTAAACTTATGACGATTCGCTCGGAAACGCCGGATCCTGTATCGGGCGAACAGCACCTCACACACCTCAAACAATATTTACTCGACCAAGAAGAACTCGCTGACTTATTCATTGCCGGCCCTTTAGCTGCAAGCATTAGTCGCAAGCAAAACAGCTTTCGACACTACTTACATTGCTTTGGCAAAGACAACAAACAACGCTATATCGCCCAACAATATGCTCTGCATTTTATTCAGAGCGTTAAACAACACAAACTCCGACTAAGCATCGATATCGACCCTATCGAAACAAGCTAAGCAATATCTTGAAAAATAAGCCGAGTTTCGGTGTGCAGCTTCTTTCACTAGAGCCTAGAATTATAGATAATACGCGCCCCAAATTTCGTGTTATCGAACATCTATCTCTCGGAGCATCATGAAAGACGTCATTGCACAACTCATCGAATCAGCCATTCAGGAACTTCAACAAGACAATACCTTGCCCGGTGATCTTAAGTTTCGGGTCATGGTAGATACTACAAAAGATAAGAGTCATGGCGACTTCGCAACCAACATTGCATTAATGCTCGCCAAACAAGCTGGCACAGCACCGCGAGCTTTAGCAGAAAACATCTGCGCAAAAATCGAAAACAGCAACAATGCTCAAATTGAAAAACTTGAAATAGCCGGCCCTGGTTTCATTAACTTTTTTGTGAGCTCAGCCAGCCAATTCGCTGTACTCGAAGATATCTTCGCACGAGGCGAGAACTTCGGGCGCGCAGACGCAAACAGCAAACCATCGATCCAAGTTGAGTTTGTTTCAGCCAATCCAACCGGCCCACTTCACGTAGGTCATGGTCGCGGCGCTGCATATGGTGCGACTGTTTCAGATTTCTTAGAAGCTGCAGGCTATCAAGTGCAGCGAGAGTACTACGTTAACGACGCTGGCCGCCAAATGAACATTCTCGCTGCGAGTGTTTGGCTGCGCTATTTAGAACTGCTAGGCCAAGACATTAAATTCCCAGTGAACGGTTACAAAGGCGAATACATTTTTGATATCGCAAAAGACCTGCAAAGCAAGCATGGCGACGCGTTCTCTCAAAACGCCGAAGATGTATATAAAGATCTTCCAAAAGATGAAGATGAAGGCGGTGATAAAGAGCTGTATATCGATGCGGTCATCGTTCGCGCTAGAGAACTACTTGGCGACGGATTCAAAACGGTCTACGACCTCGGCGCTGATTCAATCGTTGATGAAATACGCGAGGACTTAGGCGAGTTCGGTGTGAACTATCAACGCTGGTTCTCTGAGGCATCATTAAAAGACAGCATTGAAGTCGCGCTTGCAAAACTTCAAGAGAATGGTTTCCTATACGAGAAAAATGGCGCTACATGGTTCCGTTCAACAGACTTTGGCGATGACAAAGACCGTGTAGTGAAGCGCGACAATGGCGAAACAACATACTTCGCATCGGACATTGCCTACCATTACGACAAATTCGAACGCGGCTTTGAACGCGTTATCAATGTTTGGGGCGCCGACCACCACGGCTACATCACACGCGTAAAAGCGTCCTTACAAGCCCTGGGCATTGACCCTGAAAAGCTCACTGTAAAACTAGTTCAATTCGCAATTCTTTATCGCGGTGGCGAACGCGTTCAAATGTCGACAAGAAGCGGCTCATTTGTGACGCTACGTGAGTTACGCGAAGAAGTTGGCAACGATGCAGCACGTTTCTTCTACGTGACGCGTAAGGCTGAGCAGCACATGGACTTCGATCTCGATCTTGCGAAATCACAAAGCAAAGACAATCCGGTGTATTACATCCAATACGCACATGCACGTATTGCAAGTATGCTGCGCAAACTGGAAGAAGAAGGCGCACTCGTTGATCAAGCAAATGGTTTAAGTCAACTAACTAGCAATGCCATCGAAGCTGAAACTGAATTGGCAAAACGTTTGGCGCAATATCCGCAAACGCTTATTAATTCTGCTGAGCAGTTTGAGCCGCATACTATGACGCATTATCTACGTGACCTAGCTAGTGAATTCCACACTTACTACAACGCGAACAAGATGCTTGTTGAAGATCATAATGTACGTGATGCGCGCATCACCTTGAGCCTTGCTGTGCAACAGGTTCTGAGCAATGGTCTGAATCTGCTAGGTGTTAGCGCGCCAGACAGTATGTAAGTAGACACGAGATTCATGGAATGACACGCGATTACGCTAAACCATCAACAACAAAAACAAGCTCGAAAAGCAAACCGAAAAAGAAAACGGCAAAAAAGAGCGCTGCTGCTCCAAAAGCAGCGCCTCCAGCCCCCTCAAACTCGGGCAAGAGTAAGTTTTTCCACATCGCACTCATTACCGCCATTCTTGGCGGTTTTGTCTATGGTCTGTACAAACTTGCGCAACTTCCGGCGGATCGCACGCTAGACCCTACAACACCAACAAAACCAAGCCAAGCAAAGCAGGTCGAGCCGACAAAAACTGAAAAGCCCGAAGCTCGCTTCCAGTTTTATGACATGCTTCCTAATAGCGAAGTCGAAACTGATGCAGTAACCGCTTACACCTTTAAAGAAAAAGGAGTGCAGGAGGAATATCAGTACATGCTTCAAACTGGCTCCTTCCGTCAACGCAAAGACGCAGAACGCCAGAAAGCTACGATCGCATTTCAGGGACTTAAAGCTTCAATCAAAGCGACCAGCAACGACCAAGGCAGCACATGGTTCCGAGTTCAAACTGGCCCCTTTGCTTCTCGTAGTGAGATGAATGCGGCCTTAGATAAACTCTATGCGATCAATATTCAGCCGCTCGTGAAGAAAAGCAAAAAGTAAGCTCAAAGTGGCGCTTGTTCGCTTCGCTTAACTCTCCCCTTCTTTTAAAGCCTGGACACTCATAGTCATCATCGTGCGCGTACGCATTATTTTACGCGCAGAAACCTTGAATTTCTGAGTTCCGCATCCATATTCGTTCGAGACAAAAAAATTCATCGAGTAGGAGCTCAACGATGACCACTATCTTATCTGTCCGCAGAGAAGGCGAAGTTGCACTAGGCGGCGATGGCCAAGTCTCTCTTGGCAACACCATCATGAAAGGCAATGCGAAGAAAGTGCGCCGTCTCTACAATGGACAAGTCATCGCGGGCTTTGCTGGAGGCACTGCAGATGCTTTCACGCTATTTGAACGCTTTGAAGCTCAGCTAGAAAAACATCAAGGGCACCTCGTTCGAGCGGCCGTAGAATTAGCAAAAGATTGGCGAACTGACAGAGATCTTCGAAAACTCGAAGCATTACTTGCTGTTGCCGACAAAGACTCGTCACTCATTATTACGGGCAACGGCGATGTCATTGAACCTGAAGACAGTCTAATCGCCATTGGCTCAGGCGGTCCTTTCGCGCAAGCAAGTGCGCGCGCCCTACTTGATAACACCGAGCTCGGTGCACGCGATATTGTTGAGAAAGGCTTAGACATTGCAGCAAGCATTTGCGTATTTACCAACGACAACCGCACTATCGAAGAACTGAAGTAAAAGGCTAGCACTATGGCGAACATGACCCCGCGCGAGATCGTACATGAACTCAACCAACACATTATTGGCCAAGACGACGCAAAACGTGCCGTTGCTATCGCTCTTCGTAATCGCTGGCGCCGAATGCAACTAAACGAGGATCTACGCGACGAAGTTTCGCCAAAGAATATCCTAATGATTGGCCCGACAGGCGTTGGTAAAACAGAAATCGCTCGACGACTCGCTAAACTCGCAGACGCACCTTTTGTTAAGATTGAAGCGACCAAATTTACTGAAGTGGGCTATGTAGGCAGAGATGTTGATTCAATCATCCGCGACCTTGCCGAAAACGCGCTTAAACTTTTCCGTGAAAAAGAAATTAAACGCGTTGAAATGCGTGCAGCTGATCTAGCAGAAGATCGAATTTTGGACGCACTACTTCGTCCTGCTCGTAGCACTAATTCTTTTTCAGAAGAGCCTAGCGCTGAAGAATCAAGCACTCGTCAAATCTTTCGTAAAAAGCTCCGTGAAGGCGAGCTAAATGACAAAGAAATCGATATCGAAGTGAGCTCTACTACAGTTGGTGTTGAGATTATGGCTCCTCCAGGAATGGAAGACATGACCAATCAACTACAGAGTTTGTTCTCTAATATGGCCGGAGACAAACGTAAGAGCAAAAAAATGAAAGTGTCGGACGCTCTCAAAATTGTGCAACAAGAAGAAGCGGCCAAGCTAATTAATGAAGAAGAAATTAAAGCTACAGCCATAAAAGCCGTTGAACAAAATGGCATTGTATTTCTCGACGAAATCGACAAAGTCGCTAAGCGCGCAGACAGTGGTGGATCTGGCGAAGTTTCACGCGAGGGCGTACAGCGCGATCTACTTCCGCTTATTGAGGGGAATACTGTCACGACTAAACTAGGCCCAGTCAAAACAGACCACATTCTGTTTATTGCTTCAGGCGCCTTCCACCTATCGAAGCCTTCAGATCTTATCCCCGAACTGCAAGGGCGCCTGCCGATTCGTGTCGAGCTTAAAGCACTGAGCACAGATGATTTTAAACGCATCCTAACTGAGCCAAATGCATCATTAATTGATCAATATGTCGCTCTGATGGCAACCGAAGGCGTCAAACTAAGTTTCAATGATGATGCGATCGAACGTATCGCGCACATTGCTTGGAAAGTGAACGAAAGCACCGAGAACATCGGAGCACGACGATTGCACACAGTATTAGAGCGCCTTCTTGAGCAAATATCTTACGACGCGGGCGACAGCGTAAGAGAGCAGTTTGAAGTGACCGCTGCGTATGTTGACGAACAGCTCAACGAAGTGGCAGAAGACGAAGACTTAAGTCAATACATTCTATAGACGGCGAACTCTTAAGATGATCCCAACGCGCATTGAACTCAAAAAACAGTCTCGTACACTCGCCTTATCTTATGCCGATGGCGACTATGCACTGAGCTTTGAGTTATTGCGCGTATTATCGCCCTCTGCTGAAGTGCGCGGCCATGGCAAACCCATCCTACAACACAGTAAAAAGTCAGTGCAGTTAGTCGGCATAGAACAAGCCGGTAATTATGCCCTCAAGCTTAGCTTCGATGACGGACATGACTCGGGATTGTACACGTGGGACTACTTACGAAAACTTGCTTTAGAACAAACAAGTCTGTGGCAGGATTATCTCGATCAACTTAGCGATGCGGGATTAAGCCGAGAATAAGACTTTTCGAGAGATTATAAGGCCGCGGAAGATTTCACTTCAGCTAAACGAGACCTACGTAAGAATCTATCAAAACCAGCCTCTTTTAGTGCTAGCGTTAATGTACTCTCAACAATGTACGAAGAATCAAGCATCAAGACCTCTTTCAACAAGTCTTGCGCCCACTCCAAACTCACGCCTCGCAACACAGCTTTTACGCGTAATAGATTCGAAGCATTCATCGAAAGGGCGTCATAACCCATAGCCATAAGCAATAATGCGCCAGCCGGATCACCCGCTAGCTCGCCACAGATACTTAACTGAACATGCATACCCTTAGAATCTTGCGCGATCTTGTACAAAGCTTGAAGAACTGCAGGATGGAATGAATGATATAAAGGCGCAACACGCGGATTGTTACGATCTACAGCCAGCAAATACTGCGTCAAATCGTTTGAACCCACCGATAAAAAGTCGACGCGTTCAGCCAACTCGCGCACCTGATAGACCGCTGCTGGGACCTCAACCATCACTCCCACTTGCGGCATATTGACTTGATAGCCTTCTGCACGAACCTCGTGATACTCACGATAAATAAGGTGCAAGGCTTCTTCTACCTCGTTCACACTCGACACCATTGGTAACATGATGCGTAAATTGTTGAGGCCTTGGCTAGCTTTTAACATGGCGCGCATTTGCACCAAAAAGATTTCAGGGTGATCTAGCGTGACGCGGATACCACGCCAACCCAAGAAAGGATTTTCCTCTTCAATAGGAAAATACGTTAAGGCTTTATCTCCACCAATATCGAGTGTGCGCATGGTCACTTGATTCGGAGCAAACGCTTCGAGCTGCTCTCGATAATACAGCATTTGCTCGTATTCACTTGGGAAACGCTCGTTAATCATGAAAGGCACTTCGGTTCGATACAGACCGACACCCTCTGCACCATGATCAAGCGAACGCACCACGTCTGCCATTAAGCCAGTATTTACCCAAGAATGAATACGATGTCCGTCAGTTGTCTCGCATGGTAACTCGATGATCTCTTTTAAGTCTTCATCAAGCTCTTTGTCTTCATTCAATACCGTCGCATAATGCGCCTGCATTTCTGCAGAAGGCGAAATTAAAATGTCACCGTTATAACCATCAACGACCATCTCACAACGGTCAAGCTTGGATAACGGAACATCTACTAGGCCCATAACGGTAGGTATGCCCATTGCTCGCGCAAGAATCGCAACGTGCGAACTACCCGAACCTTTAATGGACACTAAGCCAACAAGATTCTCGCGCGGCACCTCGCCTAGCATTGTCGGCGTCAACTCGTCACTCACCAACACAGTGCGCTCGGGAAAGTTTAGCGTTTGTGTCTCGCGCTCTTGAAGATAACTCAGAATACGACGACCCAAGTCTTTGATATCAACAGCTCGCTCACGCAAATAGGCATCACTCATCATTTCAAAGTGACTCGCGTAATCCTTTATCACGTGCTTCAACGCTGTCTGCGCACATGATCCTGCTTTAATTTTGTTCTGAACTTCGCCCGCAAGTGCTTTATCGTCGAGCATCCCGATATATACATCGAACAGCGCCTGTTCTTCAGGCCTAAGCTGCTCCGCTAAACGCTCACCTACTTTGGATATATCGACACGCACAGATTCGATGGCTCCATCAAAAAGCGCCAAATCTGCATCAATATCATCGGAAGTTCTTTCAGGAACGCTATCGAAGTCCGCCGGGGGAAACATCACCATGCTTTGACCAATCGCAACCCCTGGTGAACCCGCGACCCCTTTAAAGACGAGATCTTGTTCTTTGCTGGAAATTAAAGAGGGACCAACAAACGCACTTGTCGCTTCTGAATGCGCAATAATGCCGGCAAGCTGAGCCGAAACAGTAACAAGAAAAGCTTCTTCACCTTCATCAAAATGACGACTGTTTGAAGCTTGCTGAACAACAATAACGCCGAGAACTTTCTTGTGGTGAATGATTGGCACACCAAGAAAGCTTTCGTATCGCTCCTCGCCCGTTTCGGGAAAGTAACGATAACGATGGTGATTTTGAGCATGCTCTAAATTAATAGGTTCTTGGCGAACGCCAACGAGCCCGACCAGACCCTCAGAATATCCAAGACTGACTTGCCCAACCGCATCAAGGTTCAAACCCTTCGTTGCCATCAGTACGTAGCGGTTTTCAACGCTATCAAGAAGATAAATCGAGCATACATCCGTCTGCATAGACGACTGCACTCGATCCACAATCAGCTGAAGAGCTTCATTAAGATCTGCAGCTGCATTGACTTCCTGTACTATGCCGCGAAGCGTGGCCAGCATTGCTCAACCCCTATTATTTGACGCTAGTCCACAGTAAATAAGTGGCTAGACAAATCTTTCAATGCACGTCGGTAGACTTCTCGCTTGAAGGAAACTACTTGACCCAATGGATACCAGTAGCTCACCCAATCCCAACCATCAAACTCTGGCGTTTCGCCATTGCTCAAAGAGATGCTTTCGTCCTGCCCGATCATTCTCAACAAAAACCATTTTTGTTTTTGGCCAATACAAACCGGATGGGAGTTATGTCGGACTAAGCGTTTTGGCAAGCGATATCGTAACCAGCCCTCAGTCTGCGCAACAATCTGAACATCTTTTTGCACTAAACCGATCTCTTCATAAAGCTCTCGATACAATGCTTGTTCTGGCGTTTCGTGAGGTTTTATTCCCCCCTGAGGAAACTGCCAAGAAGTTTGTCCAATTCTACGCGCCCATAGCACCTCATTCTGTTGGTTAGCAAGAATAATTCCGACATTCGATCTAAAACCGTCAGAATCAATCACAACCATTCCTAATAAAATTTCGTTTCAGCCATTGTTCCAGAAAAAGCAAAATGCAGCAATCGTAAGGCTCGGTAAATACGAGCTATCACACACATAAAGACCTTCATTTCCTTAAACATTAGACACACTATTGGTCGCACTTCAGTTTTTTATTTCCTCTGTCGTATAACCTGTTATGCTGCGCCAACGTTCAATTTCGCAATGGAGTAAGATGCGTGGCACTGGCAATTTTTGATCTAGACAACACCCTTATCGCAGGCGATAGCGATCACCTATGGGGTGAATTTTTAGTTGAAAACAAACTGGTTGATGCAGAGTATTTCAAGCAAAAAAACGATGAATTCTACCAAGACTATGTTGAAGGTAATCTCGACATCTACAAGTACATTGAATTTTCATTGTCTCCACTTACTCAGCACTCCATGACTAAGCTTGACGAGTTACACCAGCAGTTTATGGAAAGCCACATCCAGCCCATCATGCTGCCTAAGGCAAAAGCGCTGATTGAATCACATAGAGACAAAGGCGACACATTACTTGTCATCACTGCTACAAATCGCTTTGTAACTGCTCCTATTGTCGAAGCATTTGGCATTGAAAACCTTCTTGCTATCGAGGTCGAAGTCGTCGATGGCCAATACACAGGAAAGAGCTTTGGTGTACCAAGCTTTAAGGAAGGAAAAGTAACCCGTTTAAATGACTGGCTGGCTGAAAACACGCTATCTCTCGAAGGCGCTTATTTTTATAGCGACTCGCACAACGATATTCCTTTGCTTGCAAAGGTTGATCATCCTGTTGTCGTTGATGGCGACGATCAACTTCTGAAACATGCAAAAACAAATAACTGGAAATGCATTTCATTAAGAGATAACTAAGTGATGCTGAACCGCGGTGCCATGATTGCGTTAAAAAATTTCGTATTAGTATTATCTGCTTCCATACTGCTGGCTTGCAGTGAAAATGACGCACCAAAGTTAGAAGAACCAGTACAAAACAGCACAACGACGGATGACCACTCTCAATTATCAGACGCCCCTTTAAACAACACGAAAGCGCAGACAGAATTCGCCAACAAAGCGTTTTTAGATACGCTCACTGCTCTCGACGCACTGTCTCTTGCCGTAACCCAGTTCACAGACACACCCAATGAGCAGCTCTTTAACGCAACCCAAGCGCGTTTGACCCAAGCGCACAACGCCTATCGTGTGAGCAGTGCTTTTTTAGCGCTCAGTCCTGCTCATGAAGCCTCGAAGTTTTTGGATAGCTACCCTTTACTGCCAGGCTATTTAGACAGCGTTGAAGGCTATCCAAACAGTGGAATCATTCATTCAGAAATCCCTTTAAACGTTTCTACATTGGAAGACGAATTCCAGTTTAGCGATTCAATGTATTTAACTTTAGGATTTGAAGCGTTCGCTTTCATACTCAACGGGGACCCTGACTCACCTGTAGCTCCATGGCGACGATTCAATGACGAAGGAACTGATAAAAATAAACACACCGCAGAGCGCAGACGTCAATACCTAAGCTTGCTGAGTGAACACTTGGTCTCTGAATTTAAAAAACAGAAACTGCAGTTCGAACAACTCGGCATACTTAATCTACATTTACTGCAAGACGATGCCTTCAAACAGGCTTATCTAGAAGCTGAAGCAGCCCGTTTTGATCAATCTCTTGTACAAAAGATATCTGAACAATGGGCTGCTGTAGAGCAACTTAAGACTGAGGAAGCACTCTAAAGAACATGGCTTTGAGATAGTTTGTTTCTGCGATCGCGGGAACAATAGGATGGTCAGGGCCTTGCGGAAAACGCTCAATCAACTGCAACTCCTTCTCGAGCGTACGCGCTGTTTTACGAACAATATCTAACAATGTTGGCTCAGCCAAATGCATTGAGCAAGATCCTGAAACAAGCACACCATCTTTACTCAACAAACGCATCGCCATCTGATTCAAACGTTGATAAGCGACCTCACCTGCTTTCTGATCTTTTCTGCGAGGAATAAACGCTGGCGGGTCAACAATCACCACATCAAAGCGCTCACCTTCTTCCTTCAACGCTTTGCAGATTTCAAACACGTCACCTTCAATGCTGGAAACAATATCACCAACACCATTTAACTCTGCATTTTTATGCACATAATCCAGAGCAAGCGTTGAGGCATCAACACAGGTCACCTCCTTCGCTCCAAACATTGCAGCTTGAACACCCCAGCCACCAATATAGCTAAACAGATCAAGAACCGTCTTGCCTTTCACATAGTGCGCTAATGCAGCTCTTCCTAGCCGATGATCATAAAAGTATCCGGTCTTTTGCCCTTCAACAACTGGGGCGACAAAACGAACACCATTTTCTCTCAACTCTGCTTCAGTGATATCACCTAAAGCATGCTCAACGTAACTCTCTAGACCCTCGCTCTCTCGCATTTTCCCATCGTTCTTAAAAACAATGGCTCGCGGCTTTAACTTCTTCTCAAGAACTTCAGTAATATCCGCTTTCAACTGTTCCATTCCAGCACTTGAGATCTGCACGACGAGTACGTCTTGAAATCGATCAATCGCAAGCCCTGGCATGCCATCACTATCACCGTACACAAGCCGATAACTCTCATCATCGAAGCGCTTTTCGCGCAAGCTCAACGCAATATTTAAACGATGTGCAAAAAGAGAGCGGTCAAAAATCGCTTTTTTATCTCGACTGAATAAACGGCCGCAAATCAAAGTATTTGGATTTACAAATGCAACACCCAAAAACTGACCCGAGTGCGATTGCACATGGCATTGCTCACCCGCACTGAATTGCTTTAGCGGGCTTTGTTTGACGTCCACCTCGTTACTGTAAATCCAAAGGTGGCCTTGCTTAAGACGCTTTTCAGCGCCTTTTCGTAAAATCATTGTTTGCATGAAAAGTGCCTCTGTTTAGGCGAAAAAAAACGCACACACCTA
>NZ_LWFH01000667.1:0-922 GCF_001635725.1 Oleiphilus sp. HI0066 | reverse complement strand
GGCCACGACCCGTTTTGAGGCGCAAGACTTAGGTAGAGAGCATTTAGGCCACATACTAGAGAATGATGCGATTCAACTTGGCTTGCTAGATCGTGTTGCTGAATTGCCAAACATTGAGTTAGTTAGTGGCGTCACGATTGAATCGAGTGAGTTAGGTTCTGATAAGCGTATGCTTACTTTGAGCGATGGTTCTGTCATGTCAGCCGATTTGGTTGTTGGGGCTGATGGCGCGCAATCTCAAATGCGTCGAATTGCTGGAATTGGTCAGTTTAGCGAGTCTTATACTCAGCACGCTATGGTCGTATCCATTACCTATAAAGGCGGAGTTGAGCAAGGGACTTGGCAGGCTTTTAGACCAGAAGGGCCTCTCGCGTTTCTTCCGTTACCGCGCATTGACGGTGTTAATTATGGCTCGTTAGTTTGGTACGACTCGCCGAATACTATCGCACAGTTAAAAGGCTTGTCTGATGCCGAGCTGCGTCAAAAACTTCAAGCGATATATCCCCAAGAATTACCTGATATTGAACAGATTCTTCAGGTCGCTTCGTTTCCTCTTGCCAAGTCACATGCTCAGCAATACTCAGGAGAGCGTATTGTTCTGGCCGGTGATGCTGCGCACACAATTAATCCTTTAGCTGGTCAGGGTGTTAATCTCGGGTTTATGGATGCCGCGGTATTGATTGAGGAGCTCGGTAAAGCATTGATTAATGACCAAGCCTTATCAGATCGGGCGGTGTTAAAGAATTATGAAAAGCAGCGACGTATGTTTAATCAACTCATGATGAGTGGTATGGACGCGTTTTATTATGGCTTTAGTAATCGCTCTGCCCCAGTGCAAATTATTCGAAACATAGGTTTAGGGCTTGCACATCGCTCAGGTCCGTTGAAACAAAAAGTATTGGAATACGCTACAGGTCTTCAA
>NZ_LWFH01000666.1:0-801 GCF_001635725.1 Oleiphilus sp. HI0066 | reverse complement strand
TGCAGTTGAATTCGCTTTATTCTTAACAGCTAGACCATTCGCAGTTACTGAAGCACCTGTAGGCAAACCAGTATCACTTACACGAATAGCTTCAACGCTTGTGTCAGAAGAGCTTTCAACAGTGATTTGAACACCATCGAATACGTAATCTGTACCTTCGCGCAAACGCACTGCTCGCCCTACAGATTTCAACACTGCGTTAGTAAGCGTTGGTTTAGCGCGTGGAGTACCCGTCGCAGACGTATCAAAGCTATCCGCTTCGATCACACGTGAACCAACTTCGTCGTCCACAATGTTCTGCTCTGCATACACGTTTGAAAGCGTACCGATATAACCTTGGTCAGTATCGATTGAGTCATCACCAGCGTTGTAGATGTACAAACCGTCAACACTCACCGTACCGCCCCAAAGTTCGATACCATCATCTGCTGAACCGATAATCGCGATGTTGTTAATCGTTGTACCAGAACCAACAGATGCTAGAGAAAGACCGTTCAACTCTTTGTCTTTTTCTACTTCGTAACCTGAGTACTTGATAGCAACATAAGTCAATGTACCACTATCGTCTGCCGCAATTGTTACGCCGCCATCAGGACCATACTTCTGTGTGCCGGCTTCGTAAGTACGCTCGCCTTTGTTGTTGGTTGATTGACCAAGAATCGTCAAACCACCCCATTGGCCTTGCTCGTCACCGCTGTTCAAACCAGCAATATCTTGCGCCGAAGTGAAGATAATTGGATTCGCTTCTGTACCCGCAGCATTGATGGTTGCGCCACGGTTGATCGCCAAGTAAGAGTTACC
>NZ_LWFH01000665.1:0-891 GCF_001635725.1 Oleiphilus sp. HI0066 | reverse complement strand
CTTTCCTACGCTTATTTCCTGCATTGATCCCATAATCAGGATCGAATGAACTGTCACCAATTAAACATAATGATAAGCAAGGCCTTGTTATTGATCTAATGGATTTATAATATTTAGGTTATATGAAATATAGATAATCAAGATTCAAGGTGCACAAGATATGCAACGTCATTTACGTGGGATAGATCTAAACCTATTAGTAGTATTAGATGTATTAGCAGAAGACCCTCACATCACTAACGCAGCGCAAAAGCTGCATATGAGCCAACCGGCTGTTAGTAATGCATTAACACGCTTACGTGGAATTTTTAATGATGATCTTTACGTCAAAACACGCGGCGGCATGCGTCCCACACCGAAAGCATTAGAACTAAAACAACCGATACGTGATGCCTTATTTGCTATTCAGCAGCAAGTTCAACCTGAAGCAGAATTCGACCCCAAAACAGCTTCTAACACCTTCGCCATAGCAGCCAATGAATACGCAGAATCCATCGTATTCCCGGCTTTCTTTCAGTATCTAGAACAAGTTGCACCAAATATCTGTTTTGACCTTCACCCTGAAGCCGACTCAATCGCAAGCCTAACGGAACGTATTCGCTTAAAAGAGCTAGATATTGCGATCGATTACATACAGCCCAAAAGCAAAGAACTCATTTGTGAACATGTATTTGAAGAAGATCTTGTCGTGATGGCACGCAAGGGAAACCCGTACATTACGGATGAAATCATGACAGCCGAGATATATCGATCTACACCACATGTCGCATTACATCCGCGTAGTGATAAAGGCAGCCCAACCGAAATTATTCTTGGCAAAAAACAGATACAACGAGATATCAAAATACGCGCGAGCTCATTGATGAGCCTGCCAGCTATCGCGGCACGCAC
>NZ_LWFH01000664.1:0-783 GCF_001635725.1 Oleiphilus sp. HI0066 | reverse complement strand
AAGGCGCGAAAGAAGTAAACCCAGACGTTCAAGTAAAAGTTGTTTGGGCGAGCACTTGGTACGACCCAGCCAAAGAGCGTGAAGCTGCAGAAACCTTGATCCTTCAAGGTGCAGACGTTCTTACTCAGCACACTGACTCAGCAGCAGTTATTCAAGCAGCTGAAGCGAAAGGTAAGTACGCGATCGGTTATCACTCAGATATGTCTGAGTACGGTGAGAAAGCACACCTTACAGCAGCTATTCACAACTGGGGTCCTCTTTACTTGAAGAAGGCTCAGCAAGTTCTTGATGGTACTTGGAAAGCTGAAGATCTATGGCCTGGTATCGCTGAAGGTACTACAGATCTAGCACCATTGAACGAAGCTATTCCGGCTGATGTTGTTGCGTTGGTTGAAGAGAAAAAAGCGGCCTTGAAAGCGGGCGAAATGCGCGTATTTGATGGTCCTGTTATTAACCAGGCTGGCGAAGAAGTTGTACCAGCTGGTAGCACCATGGATGACGGTGCGCTACTAGGCTTTGGTTTCTACATCGAAGGTGTAGAGGGCAAATTGCCTCAGTCGTAAACCGGGACGTTTAAAGTATCGGGAGCTTTGTTGAGCTTATTGCACAGCAAGCTCCCCTTTTCCGGAAAAAGGCACAACTAAAAAGTGCCGTGATGTAATTACTAAGGTAGAAAAATGAAACAACTAAAAACTCTTGCAAGTGCAGCAGCACTTTCTGCAGCGGTAGTCGCTGCTCCAGCTCAAGCAGAACAATTCTGGGCAGACAACAGTGTAACTGTTC
>NZ_LWFH01000663.1:0-633 GCF_001635725.1 Oleiphilus sp. HI0066 | reverse complement strand
CCGTGTACGCTATACCCATTGCAAAGGGCAAGGTAGGCTTAACAACGCTCCAATAAAATCCATAGCTACGCGCAACGCTCTTAGGCACTAGAGCAAACTGTTTGTTACGCACAACAACCAACTCGGCCAATGAAAGCACAAGCTGGTAGACAAAATAATGGACCACATTATTGGAGATGAAGGCCACTAAACAAAGGCCGCCGAGAAACCGTAATGAAACAAAAATAACATCCATAACATTCATGTAGACTTGCTTTTCAAGCCCCATAATGCCGCTACGATACAAACTACCCTGAAAACGCACCGCAGCGACAAACAGCATCAGCATCACCGAAAGCTCAACGCTCGTAATCGCTAGGCTCTCTACTTTGAGCCAGGAAGTGGCAAACCAGCCGCTACCTAACACCGTGGCAAAAATCATTAAGCCAACCAGAACAGCAAAGATCAGCTCATAGCTCGTTAATACCCGGTAAAAACTTTCGAACCCATGCTTTGAGGCTCTAGCCTTTGCAGCCTCTCGCCCGAGGGTTGGCGCAAGCCCCATATTAAGCAACTGAATCCAGGATTGAACAACCGTAAACAAACCCACCAAGCCATAAGCCTCATCACCGAGGTATTGCATATACAATGGAA
>NZ_LWFH01000662.1:0-623 GCF_001635725.1 Oleiphilus sp. HI0066 | reverse complement strand
ATTAACACCCATTGGCTTGGAGAGAAAATAGAAAGTCATATCGATGCGGTTTGGCGTAACCAACTCAATATTCAATTATTCAATGAAGCCTCACTGCTAGAAACGGCTGGAGGCATCCGTAACGCCCTCTCTTTTTTAAATTCAGAGGCCGATACGCCATTTCTGCTGATCAATGGTGATGTCTACACAGAAGCGCCTCTCACGTCTTTATTAGAAAACAAGATCGGTAAAGAGATAAAAGCGCACATCCTTCTGTGCGAAAACCCGGAGCACAATACTAAGGGTGATTTCGGAATCGATAGCACTAACAGCAAACAGATACTCGCCACGCTCATCGCGCCTCTATCACATACTTATTCCGGTATTGGCCTATACCGGCCAAGCATGTTTAAAAATCTGCCTGAAGGAAAAGCGCCCTTGGGACCAATGCTTAAAGAGCTAGCGCAATCTCATCAACTGCAGGCATCAACATTAGATGGGTACTGGCTAGATGTTGGTACACCAAGTCGTCTCGAAACCTTAAGAAATCGACTCGCATAAAACAGGCTTAGTTTTTGCTTTATTTTGACAAATATTTCTTTTTGTCAAAATGCTGTCATATCACTGGAGCAACGACCATGTGG
>NZ_LWFH01000661.1:0-701 GCF_001635725.1 Oleiphilus sp. HI0066 | reverse complement strand
AAACCTTGATGCTTGCCGATGGTGTCTCCTGTATCGGTAATGATATCGCCTGGTTGCGCTGGCAAGTACTGTTTCAAGAAGTCTGAGAATTTTCTCTCCCCAATGAAGCAGATGCCGGTGCTATCTTTCTTATCGTGCGTTACTAGGTCATGCTGTTCTGCGAGTTTGCGCACTTCAGGTTTTTCGATCTCTCCCACTGGGAACAGAGTTTTTGCAATCTTGTCGCCACCAACAGCATACAAGAAGTAGCTTTGGTCCTTGTTAACATCTAAGCCTTTCAATAACCATGCTTCGCTGTCTTTATCCTGCTTGCGCACGTAATGCCCTGTCGCGATGTAGTCTGCACCAAGAGTTAATGCATAATCCAAGAATGCTTTGAACTTAATTTCTTTGTTGCACAAAATGTCTGGGTTGGGTGTGCGACCAGCTTTATATTCCTCTAGGAAATACTCGAATACGCGATCCCAGTATTCAGCTGCGAAATTTGCTTGATGCAGTTTGATCCCAAGTTTGTCGCAGACTGCTTGTGCGTCATTTAGATCTTCAATCGCTGTGCAGTACTCAGTGCCGTCATCTTCATCCCAGTTTTTCATGAATAAGCCTTCAACTTGATAGCCTTGTTGCTGAAGTAAAAGTGCTGATACAGAAGAGTCTACACCGCCTGACATGCCGACGATGACGCGAGTTTCATTGGGAGATTT
>NZ_LWFH01000660.1:0-991 GCF_001635725.1 Oleiphilus sp. HI0066 | reverse complement strand
TCTAGACATCATGATGCCTGACATATTGGGCTATGACTTTGCTAAAGAAATTCACGCACGCCCTCGTTGTCGTTATGTCCCAATCATCTTTATCACCGCGCTAAAAAATGATGATGAAGATATCTTACGGAGTTATAAAAGCGGCGTTGTCGACATACTGAAGAAACCTGTCGAGCCCGAGATCATCAAATCTAAGACACGCGTATTTCTTCAGCTAGATAGCCAACGTCGCGTGATCGAAGAACAACAAAGAGACCTAAAAACAGCATTTAAACGCTTACAAGATTACGCGCAGCACGATCAATTAACCGGCTTATTTAATCGTGAGCAAATCACCAACATCCTTGCTCGACTCGTCTCAACAAGTAAGCGAAAGAGCCGCTCTATCGCCGTCATGTTTCTTGACCTTGACCACTTCAAGGTCGTCAACGATTCATACGGGCACTCTGTTGGAGACTTACTTTTGCGTAGTACCGCGCTGCGATTAAAAGGCTGTGTACGCGACATCGATTATGTGGCACGGCTTGGCGGCGATGAGTTTTGTATAGTGCTTACTGATGTAAATTCCAGTGCAGATACCAGTACTGTCGCGAACCGCATTATTGATGCATTGGCAGCACCACATTTTGTACAAAAACATGAAATTTTCGCGGCAGCAAGTATCGGTATCGCGATGTACGATGGCACACAAAATAGCGCGAACGTACTCTTGAAAAATGCCGATGCAGCGATGTACTTGGCGAAAAATAAAGGACGTAATCAATTCGCTTACTTTTCTCAAGAATTAGAAGAAGAAGCAATGATGCGCATTGAACTTGGTGCAAAACTCAAGCATGCCATCGAAAACAAACAACTGATGACATACTATCAGCCGCAATACGGCCCTGCCGGTAAAGAAATCATTGGGTTTGAAGCACTGCTTCGCTGGGAATTAGAAGGCACAATGATTAGCCCAATATTATTTATTTCTATCGCAGAAGAAAGTGGCTTA
>NZ_LWFH01000659.1:0-888 GCF_001635725.1 Oleiphilus sp. HI0066 | reverse complement strand
GAAGAATTCCTTAGGAACGTTACCACCAACAACTGTTGAAGTGAAAGTAAGACCAGTGTTTTGCTCACCTGGCTTGATGCGGTAGTCGATCTTACCGAACTGACCAGAACCACCAGACTGCTTCTTGTGCGTATAGCTGTCTTCGATTGCTTGCGTGATAGTCTCACGGTATGCAACCTGTGGCTGACCTACTTCTAGCTCAACACCGAAAGTACGCTTCAAGATATCTACTTTGATATCTAGGTGAAGCTCACCCATACCTTTAAGGATGGTTTCGCCTGAATCTTCGTCAGTTTCAACGATGAACGTTGGATCTTCTGCAACCATCTTACCGATAGCAACACCCATTTTCTCAGTTGAACCTTTGTCTTTTGGCTTAACTGCGATCGAGATAACTGGATCAGGGAATACCATCGCTTCAAGTGTACATTCATGCTTAGTATCACAAAGCGTGTGACCTGTTTGTACGTTCTTCATACCAACAACAGCGATGATGTCACCCGCTTGTGCTGAATCAAGTTCAATACGCTCATCCGCTTCCATTTCACACATACGACCAATACGCTCAGTCTTACCTGTGAATGAGTTAAGGATGGTGTCACCCTTGTTCAACTTACCAGAGTAAATACGGATAAACGTTAGTGCGCCGAAACGGTCGTCCATGATCTTGAACGCCAATGCGCGGAATGGCTCGTCAACAGATACTGTTGCAACTTCACCGGTAGGCTCGCCGTGCTCATCAGTAAGAGGCTGAGCTGGAACTTCTGTTGGAGAAGGCAAGTAATCAACAACAGCGTCAAGTACAAGCTGAATACCTTTGTTCTTAAATGCAGAACCACAGTAAGTTGGGAAGAACGCAAGCTCGTTAGTACCTTTACGGATACACGC
>NZ_LWFH01000658.1:0-962 GCF_001635725.1 Oleiphilus sp. HI0066 | reverse complement strand
ATAGGACGACAGGATGCTGCTGGTTGTGAAAAAGAACAAATGGAAGTGCTCTGGTTGCAAAGGTAGCAGCGGCCATCGTTGCGATAAATCCAATTAAGTACATTATGTCCATGGCTTCAGCCTATATTTCATTAGCAGTAAAGCCAAACTTAAACTAAGTGATACGAGCAGCATGTTTTGCGGTGTTGCTAGCCAAAGTGCTAGTGCGCCACTAACAAGAGCGATTGCAAAAGGTGCGAATGATTTCACTGATTTATACTGTTCGATTACCAGTACCATAAACAAGGCTGTTAAGGTGAATTCAAGGCCTTGTGTGTTGAAGCTAAGTTGCTCGCCAATAAGAACGCCGAGTGTACAGCCTATCACCCAATAGCTTTGATTAAGCGCCGTGATAATTAATTGCAGATCACTGATACTTTGCTGTGTAACGTCTTTATCGCCTTTCATTGAGGTTAACAGGGAATAGGTCTCGTCTGTCAGGCCAAAAATTAAATACCATCGCCGCCAACCTTTTACTTTGAATTCCTGTAGCAGAGATAGCCCATAAAAAACATGTCGAGAGTTCAGAAGCAGTGTTGTAACAGTGACTTCAATCAATCCCGCTCCCGCTGCAAGCAAGCCAACAGCCATGAACTGTGCAGCTCCAGCAAAAATAACAATGCCCATAATGCTTGCGAAGTACCAGGGGTATCCAAGCTCCGAAAACAATACGCCGAAGGCCATGCCCATAGGGACGTAGCCAAACATAACGGGAAAGGTTTGCCTCACGGCAATTTTAAGTTGTGGTGTCATAGCTCAGTGTAGATATGCGCATAACGATTTGCTGCATGTTGAATACTAAACCCATCAATAAATGAAGGCGCTTGTTGTGCTATTTTTCGCTGCAGTGTTGTATCCGTTTTGATGCGTAATATGGCATTGGCCAGTTGTTCAGGTTCAGCTATATCTACGAGTAATCCATT
>NZ_LWFH01000657.1:0-2264 GCF_001635725.1 Oleiphilus sp. HI0066 | reverse complement strand
GTTACAGGTGCAGGCATGCTTTGGGTTGGCTGGTTCGGCTTTAACGCGGGTTCAGCGCTTGGCGCAAACGAAGACGCGGCGATGGCTCTTATCGCAACACACCTATCTGCAGCAATGGGCTCTTTAGCGTGGATGGCATGCGAATGGAAAAAGTTCGGCAAGCCATCGGTTCTTGGAATCGTAACCGGTATGGTCGCGGGACTTGGTACTATCACACCAGCATCTGGATCTGTCAGCCCTGCAGCAGCAATTGTAATTGGTTTGTGTGCAGGTGTTGTATGTTTCTACGCAACCATCTTCATCAAACAAAAACTTAAAATTGACGACTCTCTCGATGTATTCCCAGTGCACGGCGTCGGCGGTATTTTAGGTACTCTTCTCGTTGGTATCTTCGCTGCGGGAGAACTTGGCGCATTTAGTGGCTATGGTTTCGGTGGCGACAACAGCTCAATCGGCGAGCAGGTAACAGCTCAGCTAATCGGCATTGGTAGCACAATCGCATACACGGCAATCGTAACGTGGGTCATTCTGAGGCTTGTCGATGCAATGACGGGCTTACGCGTTGACGAAGAAGACGAGTATCGCGGTCTAGATCTAGCTCTTCACGAAGAAAAAGGCTACGACCTGTAGAAAGCTAACAGAGGCCAGAGTAAAAGTACTCTGACCTCTGTTTTAACAAAAAAGCCCTTGCCATTAAACTGGCAAGGGCTTTTTTATATATTGCGCAATTACTTATTACACTTTTTCAATTCCGCCTCAAGGGCGTCAATTCTGGCCTCTAAGGCCTCAATCGTTTTGCGATTCGGGATACCTAATCGCTCTAATGCACCAGAAACACGTTGATCAAATACAGACTCTAGCTTGCCGAAAGTGTTACTCGCTTTACCGCGTACACCTTCTACTGTTCCTTCCACGGCTTTAAATTGTTTTTCAACAACACCTCTCGTTGCGGCTTCGAGCTCTTCGCCCTCTTTAACGAGCTTATCGAAAATCTTTCCAGTATCTTCTTCTGCTTTGTTGTAAGCACCCAAACCCGCCAACCATATTTGACGTGCTGATGCTTTAATTTTGTCAGAAATTGGAAGGGCATTATCACTACCCACTTCATTAGCGTCCGACTTTTTATCTTTCTGGCTCATTCTCTAGCCCCCTTCAGTTTTTTTCCATTCTACGAGACTTAAAAGCATCCATACAGTCACAATTTAGAAAATTTTGCTTTGCTGTTCATAGGTTTATTGTCTAAACCTTAACTAGTTACCTTTCAACAAATACTATCGAGTCGTCATTAATGGGTTACCAAACAAAGAGCAATATTATTTCGCTCATTACGCGCTTACTTATTCGCGAGCGTGCACCCAACCCAATACCAATGAGCGACTATGAAAGAATGCGTTATGAAATCAAACCTGGTGACGTAATTCTCGTTGAAGGTCGCAGTCGCGTCAGTGATGTTATTAAAACAGTAACCCAGAGTCGATGGTCTCATGCTGCTCTCTACATAGGCAGGCTACATGAAGTAGAAAACCCTCTAGACCGCCAGCGACTTCAAAGCTTTTACGATGGACAACCAGACGTACAACTTATAGTAGAAAGCGAGCTAGGAATGGGTACGGTTGCTCGCCCCTTATCCGTGTATGACCGTGACCATGTAAGAATTTGTCGACCTAAAGATCTAACATATTCAGATGCGCAAAAAGTTATTCACTACGGAATATCACGGCTTGGTGCTGACTATGATGTTCGGCAAATCTTCGATCTACTGCGTTTTTTCTTCCCGTATTTAATTCTTCCTCGCAGATGGCGCTCAAGCTTGTTTTCTAAACATCCGGGTCAAACCACAAAAACGGTTTGCTCTACCATGATTGCCGAGGCCTTCGGTTCGATCCAATATCCGATCTTACCAATGATCAAGCGATCAGAAGCTGGTCATATTAATATTTACCGAAGAAATCCCAAGCTATGCACGCCAAGTGACTTCGATTACTCGCCTTATTTCGACATTATCAAATATCCTTTCATGAACTTTGCGCAATCTGAGCCAAGATATCGCCAATTGCCTTGGGTTACGGAAGAAAAGCTGGTTGAAGAAGACGAAGTAAAAAACTAGCTAAAACAGACAGATAGAGCCGCCTTATTAATACTATTTCGACATTTAATAACCTGCTCAAAATATAATCAAAGCGGTTATTCCAATTTATGCTTAAAAACTCACCTTTATACATTTGATTATTTCAACTTTTCGCTAATACTTAGTCCACCAACAG
>NZ_LWFH01000656.1:0-961 GCF_001635725.1 Oleiphilus sp. HI0066 | reverse complement strand
TATCAACAATACCTTTTACAAAACGAAGGTAGAGAGGCAGGAACTGCTCTGCTTCATCCATAATAAAAACGCGCTGTACGTATAGCTTTAAGCCACGAGGAACTTCACGGTTGTACAAATCAAACGGTGCTTTTGCAGGAATATAAAGCAAGCTTGTGTAATCGAGCTTACCTTCAACACGGTTATGGGCCCATGTTAGCGGATCCTGGAAGTCATGCGAGATATGCTTATAGAAAGACTTGTAATCATCTTCAGAGATTTCTGATTTTGACAATGTCCATAGTGCCGTCGCTTCGTTAATTGCCTCGTCTTCAGGTTCTTTCTGCTCTTCGCCTTCTGCCGCTGGCATTGGCTCAGACTTCATAATGACCGGGAAAGAAATATGATCCGAGTACTTCTTAACAAGACTGCGTAAGCGCCAGCCATCAGCAAACTCAGACTCTTCTTCTTTCAAATGCAGAACAATAGAGGTTCCACGTGCCGTGCGCTCAACTGTTTCAATCGTGAACTCACCCTCACCTTCAGAACTCCAGTGCACGCCCTGCGCAGCATCTGTGCCTGCGCGACGGGTAAAGACTTCAACCTTATTCGCAACGATGAAGGCAGAATAAAAACCAACACCAAATTGACCGATTAGCTGAGAATCTTGTTTGCTATCACCAGTCAGCTTCGACATAAATTCAGCTGTACCAGACTTAGCGATAGTGCCCAAATGATTAATGACGTCTTCACGCGTCATACCAATACCGTTATCGGTAATGGTCACTGTGTTCGCATCTTTATCGAAATCGAGACGAATCTTCAGGTCGCCATCATTTTCGTATAAAGCATCATTTGAAAGCGCTTCAAAACGTAACTTATCCTCTGCATCTGACGCGTTAGAAATCAGCTCGCGCAAGAAGATTTCTTTATTGCTATATAAGGAGTGAATCATTAAATGAAGTAATTGTTTTACTTCAGT
>NZ_LWFH01000655.1:0-606 GCF_001635725.1 Oleiphilus sp. HI0066 | reverse complement strand
GCATGTCTTTTGTGTTTATGTTAATGGCAGTCGCTTTTTATAACGATATTATGCGTCTTTAATGCTGCCTCTTCGGTAGTTTTGTGTGTGAGTAATGAATGAATAGTATTTCTTGGTACCCCGCCTTTTTTGCGTTAGCGATAGGGATGGTGCTTGCTTTCTCTGTAAATGCGAAAAGCTTTCAAGTCGAAGATATTCAAGTTGAAGGGTTGCAGCGTGTTTCGGCTGGTACGGTATTCTCGAGTTTTCCAATAGCCGTTGGGGAAGAAGTTGATACGATGAAGTTGTCTGAGGCGAGTAGATCGCTATTTCAGACGGGCTTGTTTACAGATATAAAATTGCTTGTAGATGATCGAGATCTGATTGTTTCTCTCGTTGAGCGTCCTTCTATAGCTAAGATTGAAATTGAGGGTAACAAAGATATTGCAGCCGAGGACCTGTTGGAAGGCTTGAAGCAAGCTGGGATGTCCGAGGGTCAGGTTTTTAAGCGCGTCACCTTGGAACGTTTGGAACTCGAAATCCTGCGTTCTTACGTCACTCAAGGGCGCTATAGTGCTTCAGTTGACGCAGAAGTCGAGGTTCTTGAGCAGAATCGCGTTAATATCA
>NZ_LWFH01000654.1:0-826 GCF_001635725.1 Oleiphilus sp. HI0066 | reverse complement strand
GCAGTTGTAAACAGGTTAGGCAACAAATATATGCCTTTACCCATACGCGACTTTGGTTTGTCCGCTGACGACTCAGTCTCCGACTTAATATTGTCGGCCCCAGACTCGTGCAATGCACTTGTAGTATCTTGATTATTCTTTGACTCTTCGCTCATGACTTCTCAGCATATTCTGCGTACATAAAAAAACGGCCTGCAAGGATAATCCTTGCAGGCCGTTTAGTGTAGCGTTAATTAACAAAAACGCTTAGTTCTTCTCTTGATCAACGATCTTGTTAGACGCAATCCAAGGCATCATTGCACGAAGCTTAGCACCAGTCTCTTCGATTGGGTGAGCTGCGTTATTACGACGATATGCAGTCATAGATGCATAGTTAGTCGCACCTTCTTGGATAAACATCTTGGCGTACTCACCATCTTGAATACGCTTAAGTGCATTACGCATCGCCGCACGAGATTCATCATTGATAACCTCTGGACCGGTAACGTACTCACCGTACTCAGCGTTGTTAGAGATTGAGTAGTTCATGTTCGCGATGCCGCCTTCGTACATAAGGTCAACAATTAGCTTAAGCTCGTGCAAACATTCGAAGTAAGCCATTTCTGGAGCATAACCCGCTTCAGTCAATGTTTCGAAACCAGCTTTAACAAGTTCAACCGCACCACCACAAAGAACAGCTTGCTCACCAAATAGGTCAGTTTCAGTCTCGTCTTTAAAAGTTGTTTCGATGATACCAGTACGACCACCACCAACACCGCTTGCGTAAGAAAGTGCTACATCTTTTGCTTGGCCAGACGCGTCTTGGAAGATCGCGATAAGATCTGGG
>NZ_LWFH01000653.1:0-907 GCF_001635725.1 Oleiphilus sp. HI0066 | reverse complement strand
CGATAGCGGGGTCATGAGTCAGTCCGCCAAACATCACATGGCTCATATTCTCCAACTGGCTATTTAGCGCTGCATTCATAGCTGGATGGTTATAGCCATGAATGGTGCTCCACCAAGACGACATGCCATCAATAAGCTCTCTTCCATCTTTGAGTTTGATCTTGCAGCCTTTAGCAGAATCGACATGAAATATAGGGAGATCAGAGCCAATCGCGCTGTAAGGATGCCAAATATGTTCTTTGTCGGTCGAGTTATGCGAGCGGATAGTCATGTTAAACCTTGTATTGTTCGAGCTTATCTAGCGTTGCTTGAAAGCTATTTTCAAAAGAACAGTGTAACGTTAATGGCTCGTTGCTTATAGGATGAACCAAGTTGAGATCCGTGGCTGCGAGCATTAGTCGATCACAATTGAGTTCATCGCGAAACAGTCTATTGTGATTGCCTTTTCCATATTTCACGTCACCCGAAATAGGGTGACTGATATGTTTCATATGTCTGCGTAGTTGGTGTTTACGTCCAGTTCTAGGTTTTAGCTCTACCAAACTGTAACGTGAAGTAGGGAAGCGTCCGTCTGATATGGGCAATTCATACCGCTCTACACGGCGCAGTTGTGTTTGTGCGTCTTTCGGCCCAGAAACGGCAAAGAAAATATCTGATCAATTCGAACAGCGGCATATAAAAAAGACGTACTATGCAGTAGTCCGCGGGTATACGCCGCAAGAACTAGAAATCGATCACCCATTGAAAGAAATCGCTGCCTTCAAAAGTGATCAAGCAAAAGCAGATGAGAAAGAGCCGAAAGACGCACAAACACAACTGCGCCGTGTAGAGCGGTATGAATTGCCCATATCAGACGGACGCTTCCCTACTTCACGTTACAGTTTGGTAGAGCTAAAACCTAGAACTG
>NZ_LWFH01000652.1:0-928 GCF_001635725.1 Oleiphilus sp. HI0066 | reverse complement strand
TGCGCGCGCCCTACTTGATAACACCGAGCTCGGTGCACGCGATATTGTTGAGAAAGGCTTAGACATTGCAGCAAGCATTTGCGTATTTACCAACGACAACCGCACTATCGAAGAACTGAAGTAAAAGGCTAGCACTATGGCGAACATGACCCCGCGCGAGATCGTACATGAACTCAACCAACACATTATTGGCCAAGACGACGCAAAACGTGCCGTTGCTATCGCTCTTCGTAATCGCTGGCGCCGAATGCAACTAAACGAGGATCTACGCGACGAAGTTTCGCCAAAGAATATCCTAATGATTGGCCCGACAGGCGTTGGTAAAACAGAAATCGCTCGACGACTCGCTAAACTCGCAGACGCACCTTTTGTTAAGATTGAAGCGACCAAATTTACTGAAGTGGGCTATGTAGGCAGAGATGTTGATTCAATCATCCGCGACCTTGCCGAAAACGCGCTTAAACTTTTCCGTGAAAAAGAAATTAAACGCGTTGAAATGCGTGCAGCTGATCTAGCAGAAGATCGAATTTTGGACGCACTACTTCGTCCTGCTCGTAGCACTAATTCTTTTTCAGAAGAGCCTAGCGCTGAAGAATCAAGCACTCGTCAAATCTTTCGTAAAAAGCTCCGTGAAGGCGAGCTAAATGACAAAGAAATCGATATCGAAGTGAGCTCTACTACAGTTGGTGTTGAGATTATGGCTCCTCCAGGAATGGAAGACATGACCAATCAACTACAGAGTTTGTTCTCTAATATGGCCGGAGACAAACGTAAGAGCAAAAAAATGAAAGTGTCGGACGCTCTCAAAATTGTGCAACAAGAAGAAGCGGCCAAGCTAATTAATGAAGAAGAAATTAAAGCTACAGCCATAAAAGCCGTTGAACAAAATGGCATTGTATTTCTCGACGAAATCGACAAAGTCGCTAAG
>NZ_LWFH01000651.1:0-1141 GCF_001635725.1 Oleiphilus sp. HI0066 | reverse complement strand
ATCGCTGACGCTGACTAGGGTAAAGGTCTCTGATCCATCTGTATCAAGCAAACCAATAGCCATTTGAAGCGGAATAGTGTAGTCCTCAAATAAGCGAGTAATGTCAGTATCAAGCAAAACATCATCCGCCACTGCATTGATTTCAACCGAAACTTCTCCCGTAAATACCTCAGTTGTAGTGCCTTCACTAATTGTCAAAGCAGTACCAAGAATTACATCTGCGCTGCTGTCCGGGGAGGGAGTAAATATCAGCCCATCAACATCAGACAATGGTACCGACCAATTACCGAAACCGTTATTAATACCTGCACTCAAATTCGCCAATAAAGGTACATTGCTGATAGTTAAAGACGATAACGTCTCATCACTGTCCGCAGGTGTAATCGGACCAAGTTCTAACGCTACTGCCGTGTCTTCATCAGTGCTAACACTGCTATTAAGTGGATCGCCAAGCAGACCATCAATCACAGACGTATCGTTGAAACTCACTGCTAAATCGGCCTCTATATAAGCGCTGTCCTGTGCTCCTGTGTCACTATCAGTGTCAGTTATATGAATCTGCACCGAGAGTACAAAATCATTATCGTCATCCGTGGCAGGTTGCAGGGTCAGTCCAGTCAATTCGGCTTCCGTTAAGTGAACACTTCCATCCAACTGTGCAGAACCAGCAGATAGTGTTGCCCCCTCTGGCAAGCCTGTAATAACGATATGATCGATCTGTTCAGATCCATCCATATCAACTAACGCGGGCGTTATATTCAGTTCGACGGACTGGTTAATTGACGTTTGAGCATCATAGACGGTCAGCTGTGGTTGATCTGCTTGGGCGCGAATATCAACCTCGACACTGTCACTCAATGAGGGATGATTGATATCGTCAGTAGTGACATCAACTGTAAGCGTAAAGTTATCATCTTGGTGCTCAATTGGCGTCAAGGTCAATCCGACTAGCTCAGCCTCTGTTAACGACCAAACGCCACCACTCTGATTTACACCGGAAGATAGCAGCACACCTTCAGGCACACCACTAATAGTGATGCCCTGAACCACTGCTGTTTCGGATGCCCCCTTATAAACAACAATATTAAGAGCCATTACTGTATCTTCCACCTCACTGATACTGCTGGCAGAGACCGACACA
>NZ_LWFH01000650.1:0-842 GCF_001635725.1 Oleiphilus sp. HI0066 | reverse complement strand
CTTTCGCTGTGCTACTGATGAACTTTGCAGCCCCCCTAATCGATGTCTATACGCAACCGCGAACCTTTGGCCATAACAAAGCAAAACGCGGCCCTAAGGCGAAGGTATAAGAATTATGAGCGATATGGATCAAAACGATCAGCCAAACAAAACGCCAAGTACTTTTCAGTCAGCAGTGCGTGCTGCGATTGGTCTCGGCTTATTCGCTATATTAACGGCTGGCTTAGTCGCACTTGTACAAACCAATACGAGTGAACGAATCGCTGAACAAGAAAAGAAAGCTCGTCTAGCGGCCTTATACGCCCTTGTTCCTGAATCTCTGCGTAGCAATGACCTTCTCGCTGATAGCTATTTACTAAGCTATCAAGGCGTCGAACGAGAAGTATTCCTTGCAAAGAAAGATTCGCGTACGACAAGCTTAATTTTCCCATGGACTGCGCCCGATGGTTACACCGCTCCGATTGAGTTACTTATTGCTGTAGGTATTGACGGAGAGTTAATCGGCGTCAGAGTGCTTACTCACAAAGAAACACCAGGGCTTGGCGATAAAATTGAATTGAGCAAGTCAGATTGGATTCTAAGTTTTAACGAAAAGTCTCTATCAAACACAGATACCGAAGCATGGAATGTTAAAAAGGATGGTGGCGAATTCGATCAACTCACCGGCGCGACCATCACTCCACGTGCCATTGTTTCGGCGGTATACGACGCTCTAACTTTTTTCGAGACACACCAAGATCAGCTTTTATCTCAAGCACCAAAATCTAAGCTGAGTCTTTAAAGCCATATTAGGCAGGAATAACGATGTCGAATTTAACTGAAATCAAAACCCTAAGTAAGAA
>NZ_LWFH01000649.1:0-904 GCF_001635725.1 Oleiphilus sp. HI0066 | reverse complement strand
GAATGGCCAAAAGAATGTCGCCTCTTCAGTAGTTGGGAGTCCGGTGCGCACAGATTCTGAAGGCTATTACTCAATTAATCTTCCTCGCAGTGTTGTAGGTGAGCAGATTGTTTTTGAGGTGACGGCTGATGAGCAAACGCGAATGACTTGTGAGGCGACGAGCGGTTGTAGCGAAAACGGTGTGTACGATTTCGGCGAAGATTTTACGCCAGGTGCTGACTTAGTATTGTCAAGCGTTAGCCCTGTTCTCGAGTCTGTTTCTGATAACAGTGTTCATGTTACGCCTTTTACCCACATGGTGCGCGTAAAAGCAGAGTATTCTGATAGTGGTCTAACCATCGCCGCCACTCAAGCCGCACAGAATGAAATAGAGGGCCTGTTCGATCTTGAGCAAGGTGCTTTATTACGGGAGCCTATAGATATTACAGAAGTAGAAGAAAGGTCGTCTGCAAGCGCGGAGCGGGTTAAATTATCTTCTATTAGTGCGGGTATGCATGAGCTAGCTAATGGCGGGGCATACGATGGTGTGACTGACGTACTTGAAGAGATCGAAATGAATCTGAAGGCAAGCGGCAGTTTAGTGTTGTTTGATAAAGAAGGCTCAAGCACTGTAGCTGTTGATGAGTTGGTTTACGCTGCACAAGGCGTTATTTCAGATGTAACTAGCTTGCACTTAGGTCAAGATGAGTCGAATTATGATCAGTTAGTAACTGAGCTTGTTCAGGTGCAGAATAGTGCGATGGATCAAGGGGCTTTGGTTCAGCGAGTCCAGATTATGACTCAGCCTGTTGGTGTGGTAACTGAAGCCGGTGAACGGGTATCGTTGACGGCAAATATTATTGGTGGTTTGCCAATGTCTTATCAGTGGTTTAAAGATGGTGAGTTGATTGAAGGTGCAACAACT
>NZ_LWFH01000648.1:0-933 GCF_001635725.1 Oleiphilus sp. HI0066 | reverse complement strand
ATTTTGTGGAGGAGATAAGCTCCTGACACTGATGGTCAGGAGCTTGGCGTAATTACGCTTTTTTACGACGTGTTGCCGCTAATCCTGCTAGCCCGATAGCAAACAAAGCTAAAGTGCCCGGCTCAGATACTTCAACATCGTTGATTTCTCTGAACAGTTTTGTTCTCAATGCAGCTTCAAAGTCAGTGCTGAAGTTGTTCGCAGTAACAAAAAAACCTCCGCCAGCAGTGGTTAAGCTTGTTAAAAAGTTTTGTCCACTCGCGTTGGTCAATGCATCCCCTACACCAATGGCGTTAACAGTAATACCGTTTGAATTCGCTGTTGTTGCTGCACTAATTGCTGCGTCATATGCACTCTCGCCCCCACAAGCATTACCACATACATTAGGGAAACCGTCTGTAGAGATATCGATGATTAAACTGTCACCATCAATTGAGTTTGATGTAATGCTGTTTGCGGCATCAGTAATAGCTTGGGCAGTATTAGTCGTGCCTGATGTATAGCTAAGACCGGTTGTCACGCCTCCGTCGAATAATCCACCAAACGCAGCGGCTTCTGTATCATTTGTCAAATGCGTCCATGAAATTGCTTCGGTTACACCAGATGAGAAGCGCCAAGCACTTACATACAATTCGTCATTTGATGTAACAACGTTCGTAAAAAAGTCATCTTGGAAAATGTTTTTATAGGCATCTAGTTGTGCGTTGTAATTGGTTGAGCCGATACTTCCTGAGCTGTCGATAACAAGCGCAAGCTCTATTACGGCGGCGTTTGCAGATGCGGCACTGAGAGAAATAGCAGCAGCAGTCGCTATTCCTTTTAATGCAGTTTTTAGTGTTTTCATTTTTTAATCCCTTTAGTTATGAACCTTGATCGGTTTTCTCCGTTTCCTTGGAGTTTTCCAGACTGCGAACCGGGTTGTGCAGAAATTGC
>NZ_LWFH01000647.1:0-910 GCF_001635725.1 Oleiphilus sp. HI0066 | reverse complement strand
TTCACGCGTAATCAAGAAAACGCTGTCAAAACCCATTGACTCGATAACTCGGGTGACGTCTGGATTGGTAGAAACAATAGAGGGTAAAAAGTGGGACTTTTCTTTTGCTTTTACAGCAAGCTTGGCCAGCATGCCTAGTGTAGTGCTATCAAGATGTATGGTTTCAGTGAGATCGACAATGAGACTCCGAAAATTGGGATTTTCAGAAATCGTATCAATCGCCACATCAATGGTCGAGCACGCATTTAAGCGGACTTCACCCACCAACTTTAATACATATACACCGCTACAATCGGCTTGTAACACTCTACATTCGGACATCGCTAACTAACTCTTGATAATGCAAGCAACACCCTACCATCCGCTACGACGCATCCTTATCGCAGACCGTTAACACGGCAATATCGTCCGGTAGATCATCGATATCATCCAATCCAACCGATGTCAGTAATGATTTTATCCCTCCTCGCTCACGAGAAACAACATCTAAAAGTAACTTTTCTTTCTCTTTTAGTGTCTCACTCGGCAAAACTTCTAATATCCCATCTGAAAAAACAGTGATTTTAAAGTCTTGTGGCAAAGGGCATACAACCCGCTCAAACTTTGGATAAGGAAATAAACCAACCGCGACACCTTTTGCATTTAAGTACTCCGCACCAGACGGACTACTCAGTATCGGCAAGGGAAAATGCCCGCCAATGGCATAGGTTAGGCTGCGATCACTATGATCAACAATACCTACGAATACGGTTAAGTGCTTTCCTAGATCCGACACAATCAATTCCTGATTGAGTCTTTTCAAAAACTTCACTGGACAGCTTAGCTCATCACTTGAGTTTCGGCGTAAATTTCTCAGTAATCGTGCTGATAGATTTTTTAAGAGAACCGTGACGAACGCAGACGAGGCTCC
>NZ_LWFH01000646.1:0-3684 GCF_001635725.1 Oleiphilus sp. HI0066 | reverse complement strand
AAAGCTATAGCTGCCGTCTGCATGCAGGGTAAACCCATCAACTTGCTGCATTACGCTGTAACGAGCGACTTCATGGTCGTCAGTATCCGTTGCTGTAAGCTGGCCCGTTAGCAATTGGCCATCCTCTGTCACACTTTGCGCTTGGATTTGCTGTAATACCGGCGCGTCATTTGTGCCCGTTAGGGTGATGACAAGATTCTTGGTATCAGTCGCGCCAGCTAGGTCAGTTACTGTCACAGGGATGGTGATGGTTTGTACATCGCCTTGCGTCAAATGGTTATAACTACCGTGGTTTGGGTCGAAGCTATAGCTACCATCTTGCTTTAGTACAAAACCATCTACATTCGGTGCACTAAAGGTAAGTTGGTCATTCGTATCAATATCCGAACCGGTAAGCACACCTGTGGTCTTAGTGCTATCACCCTCGGTGGCTGTTTGAGCGGTAATCGTATTTAAAACTGGAGCATCATTGGTGCCTTGAACATGGACGATGATAGCCTGTGTGCTGGTTGTACCGTGTGAATCGGTAACGGTCGCCACAAACATTTCGATGTGTTTTTCACCTTCATGCAAGGCTTGCGTAAGTTGCGCCTGATTGCTTGTCCCTTGTCCTAAATCATAGCTCCATTGACCGGTTTGAGGATCGATTGATATTGATCCGTACTTTCCTGAGGTGTGGTCAAGTGACCAGGTCAATAAAGTAGTCTGGTCAACCGCGATTGCCGAAAGGGTGCCGCTCGAAGAGGGGGTTTGATCTTCAATTGTTGTGCCGATCGCATCGGCAGGATGAATGTGTATTCGTGGATGATCTGTGGTACCGGTTATGGTCACCACAATGTCGTGCTTGGTGCCATCGGCGGTCGTCACTGTCGCAGAGTCGGTGATGTGTTGTCCGGCTGCAAGGCTCTGAATGGCGGTTTGAGTATTGTCTGCTGTAAACTGCCAACTACCATCTTTATCGATCGCGAAGGTGCCATATTGACCCGTGATCGCTTCTTTTTGGAAGAAGGCTTCGCCACTATCAGTATCTGTAACGGCTAGCTGGCCCGTCGCAACAAGATCATTGCCTTGAACGTTAGTGTCCTCCTTTACACCGTGGCCGCCTGAGTCAGTAACAACTGCAACGTCATTTGTGCCTTGAACGGTGATTCTTACTTCATGATTAGTGCCGTCGGCGGATGTTACGGTAATGGTGTCGGTAGTCTGTTTACCTTGACCTAGAGCTTGTACCGTCGGGTTTTGATTATTAAGGTCATAGGTCCAAGAACCATCTTTTTGAAGATGTAGGGTGCCATATTGGCCTTGCAGGTCTCCATCTTGAAAGTAGGACTCGCCAGTGTCGATATCTTGAATAGTAAGCTGTCCCTGTGCTTGTAAGACGCTCTCTTCAGTGACATTGCTTGAGTCTGTACCGCCGATGACAGCTGTATCATTTGTGCCGTTAATTTGGATATTAATTCGATGAGGCTCGCCATCAGCTGCATGCACAATGAGTGTGTCTGTCATCATGCTGCCCGCGTTCATTGCCTGGATATCAGGATGCTGATTCTCGAGGCTGTATGTCCAGCTTCCATCTTGCTGAAGGTGGAGTGTGCCGTAAGCGCCTTGAATATCTCCAGCGCTGAAGTGATCTTCTCCGGCATCCTTGTCGCTAATTGTTAACTGGCCACGCGAGTTAAGTTGCGAATCTTCTGTGACATCTCCGACCTTTGCATCGGTAATTTGGGCGGTATCATTTGTGCCAGTAATTTCGATATCTAAGCCATGTGCAAAATCAACACCACCTGCGTTTTGTGCGTGAATGTCGAAGTGCTCTGAAACCAGTTGTCCGTCAGTCAGTGCATCGACGTTTGTTGCACCAGAATTCAGGCGATACTCCCATTGACCTGATGGTGCGATAGTTAGAGTACCGTATTGACCTTGGTAACTTTGCGAAGCGAAAGAGCCTGGGCCGCCAGCAATTGAAAGTTGGCCGCTTGCAGAAACTTGGTTGTCTTCGCTTACTGAACCATCAAAAACTCCAGTAATTGAAATAGGCAGATCTTGGTGTACAGAAGAATTTGCTAGTAATTGATTGTGTTGCGCGTTGATTGTGTTGCTTAGGGCATCGTCTTGTTCGGAGCCGAATGAAGCGAGACTTCTTGATGAGAAAACAGATGTGTCTGTATGGTTGTCGATCTCTAAGTTGGTTCTTGCGACAACTGCCGGTGTATCGTGGTGATGTCCATCTGATTGAGCTTGCGCGTTTTTCGTGTCTTCTTTGTTTTCTATATCTACTTTCTGAGATGATTCTTTGGCGTCTGCACGAATACTCGTGCTAATGCTGCTGTCTGAGGAATTGATTGAAGGATCAAATTGATCTGGTGATTGATCAGGTAGCGTGTTGGAAAAATGGCTGACTAGTTGCGGCTCTTTGACGATAAAGCTCAGGGTATCGCCAGCAGGGGAACGAAGCACTACCTGATTTCCGTCAGGGCTGTTTAGAAGAGTGTCTTCTGAAACTTTGTCTCCGATTCTTAGTTGGACGTGCTGTCCGAACTTGTCGACATAAAAAATGGGGCCAGAGATAGATACAACGGTAAACACGTAGATATTTCCTCCGTAACCGGCGGCCACACGAACCGCCTAGCTAAGTTTCAATTATGAAAACATCTAATAACTATAGTCTAAAGTTCGGCTTTTTTGTGTAAATAATAAACAAAATACGGGAGGTATGGTTTTTGAATTCTGTGGTTTATTCTAGGGTTTTTCGTCATCATCACCGCTTTGATCATAAGACTTCCACGCATCTTTGAGATCTTCTTGAAAAGCCTCTTCATGGAGGATCATAAATCCTCCTTCAATCAGGATAAAACTCGGTAATTTACTGACTTCGGGTTTGCCAGTATCAGGTGAACAAAATCGTCTCTGTTTAACAAAAATACGCTGAAAGCAACGTTCCATTTTAGGATCGTTGATATAGGCAGTTTCGAACGGTGATTGTCGTGCCATAGAAATGTGCTCCGATAAATGACGTCAGCTTTGCTATATCGCTTGTGTCGATAATAGGCCTTGCCGCGGTCTTTTGTCTAGGCAAGAAAAACTCAGATTGTCGACTATATTCATGCCAAATTGTTGCTTGAGGATAAAGCGGCGTGTGGCGGTTTAAAGACCTTTCGCAGAAGGGTTTTGTACTAACAGAGGGGAGCTACGATTATTCAGTCGTACTGTTCTCGTTGATTATTGCGGCAACAGCAGCGTTTGCGATGCTAATGATCGTCGAGCGTTTGTGGCGAGATAATGCCGACTCAGATCATAGCCATAACAAAGGTGCAGCTTGGCTAGCGCTAGCCTCTGGAACAATGGGCTTAGGTGTTTGGTCCATGCATTTTACGGGAATGTATGCGTTTCAGCTGCCGTATCACATGCACATGAGCGTCGTGATCACAATTATCTCTGTTCTACCCGCTTGTATTGGTGCTTACTTTTATCTGAGGTTATATGCAGCTCGTCGCTTCGATCTGCGTTCTATGCAGGTCGGGGCTCTATGCTTGGCCTTGGGCATTGGCGCCATGCATTACCTTGGTATGGAAGCCATGCATTACGAGGACTTGGTTCTTCGTTATGACCCAACGTGGTTTGTTCTGTCGATAGTGATGGCTTACGTATTTGCGCTTTTGGCGCTTTATGTGCGGGTTTGGCAAA
>NZ_LWFH01000645.1:0-807 GCF_001635725.1 Oleiphilus sp. HI0066 | reverse complement strand
TCTTGGCGCCCGGTGTGCCGATGGCAAGTGTCCCGACGGCAATGCCGCCTGGCATTTGAGCGATTGATAGTAGTGAGTCAATGCCATTCAATGCCTTTGATTGAACTGGAACGCCTAAAACTGGGAGTTCAGTTTTTGATGCCACCATACCAGGTAGATGGGCTGCACCACCTGCGCCAGCAATAATGACTTGAATACCACGCTCGGCAGCAGAAGATGCGTAATCAAACAACAGGTCGGGTGTTCTGTGTGCAGACACAACCTGTGTTTCATAGCTCACGCCAAGAGTGTCGAGCATGTTCGCTGCATGCTCCATAGTGGGCCAATCTGATGTTGAGCCCATAATAATACCTACTTTCGCTTGCATGGTTTGACTCCTTAAAAACCGCTGCATTTCAGCTGATGGGGTGGGGTGCTCATCTTATTCATCGAATGAATACCATGCAAATGCTATTTAGAAATACCGATCATCACGATAGAATTTATCCCTAGGACAAGAGTGATAATAAAGAGGTTGTTTATGGATGGGTTAAGGCCTGAGCGCGATGAGTTAGATAGGTTTCAAGAGCGCTCTTCTGGCGTGACTGCTTCGAAAAAGTCAAAGCCAAAGAAAGCTGTCGAAAATGATAAGTCGCAAAAACAAGCTGGGAATTCAGGGCTTCCATTATTTATAGGGTGCTTTGCTCTAACTTTGGTGCTTTTTGCGTTTTTGGGTTGGGCATATTTAGAGCAGAAAAGAACGGTCGATGCGCTGAATAAAGATTTGTCGGAAGCGCTGGCATTCATTAACCAAAGTAAGCTTTCTAT
>NZ_LWFH01000644.1:0-1000 GCF_001635725.1 Oleiphilus sp. HI0066 | reverse complement strand
GATTTTAGATTCAATTGTGAATTAGTTACGCAAAATATGTGCTTCTAGTCTGATTCGGGCGTTATAGACCGTGCGTTAGTTGCAGATCCAACCATACTTACGAAGAAATTGTAAACAATATATGAGGAAGCATCATGATTAAGAATCGGCTCTCTACTTTTATTTTAATGCCGTTTTTCATGGTTGTAATTACTACAAGCCTGAATGCAGCCCCAGCGATAAAGAGCATAACAAACGTCGATCCCTCAGACGGCAGGGAAGTGTTCGAATTGACTGGCTCTGGTTATGGATTTAAAGCTCAGGCAGCGCCCGTCATATATGATTTTGGTGATTATGCTTTTGAGAATGGGGTATATAATGATCATCAGAGTAGTTTTGCTGATGATTTTGGAATTCCTAGGCCTGAAAAAGATCCAGATACTTTATGGGTAAAGGCTAGTAATGAATATACAACCCCAACTTATTTGACGCATGATAATGCGAGAGTTGCCGGTGGAACTCGTAATTACAGGTGGGGAGGCCCAAATAGTTTCCTAGGGTGGCCGAGGGCTTATGGAGGGTTAACCCCTCCTTCAGACAATGAAAAACTTTATATGTCATGGTGGTTTCGAACTGATTATGATCAGCATGAGTATTACGAGTTTGGATTTAATAATCTCATAGGCTCTTTTGATAAAGGTGAAAAGGTAACGTTTCAAGGCACTTCGGTTGAGGCATTTGTTTTAGGCATAACTGATAAGCAAATAGCTCTTCAGATAACTGATTCTGGGGGGCTTAAAGGATTGGGCTGGAATGGTATTGATTTGCTGGGTAATAGCTCAGGAGCGACCCTTACCACTAATACGATCATTAGCAGTGGTGGATGGTGGCTCAGCGGCGGTCATGGTTCGACTAAATTTATCAGAGTTTGGGAGGATAGTGCAGGAAAAGACGGATTACGCTTATCTTGGACGCAGGACCAGCTAACTACGGCCGGAAATGATAGCCAGCTTAGAACTTA
>NZ_LWFH01000643.1:0-1213 GCF_001635725.1 Oleiphilus sp. HI0066 | reverse complement strand
TCAGATCCCCACTGAATCTGAAAGCGATCTAAGCAGCTTAATTACTCTGCTGTGGGACCTGTCGCTCGAAATAGGACATAGTGTTCGTACAATCGACGAATGTATTGAGCAAGCAAGCCTAGATGTAACGATTGCAACAAATCTTTTAGAGACTCGAACAATTTCCGGCGCCGAGTCATTAAAATCAACACTCACAAGCCGTATGTATTCTGACGAAGTCTATACGTCCAAAGACTACTTTATGGCCAAGTTCAAAGAGCAAGTCGAACGCCACGAACGTTATGGTGGCAACGAATACAATCTTGAGCCGAACATTAAAGCTTCGCCTGGTACACTTCGCGATATTCAGACAGTTGGCTGGATTACAAAGCGTCACTTTGGCCCTGAGGCCAAAACCGCAAGAGAACGATATCACTTTCTGACGGACGAAGAATTCAACCTCCTTCTTTCAGGGGAGACCTTTTTATGGTCTTTGCGCTATGGTCTTCAGATGGTTGCAAATCGAAGCGAAAACCGACTGCTGTTTGATCACCAACGCAAGGTTGCCAAAATTCTTGGCTACGAAGACAGTGACAATTCACTGGGCGTTGAGCTTATGATGCAGCGCTACTATCGTACTGTACTCGCTCTTGCTGAACTCGCTGATGTGATTCTTCAGTACTTTGATGGTTTTTATCTTAATCCAAATCGAGAGACTGTAACGACTCCACTGAACAACCGCTTTCAAGTTAGCAATGGCTATGTAGAGACGGTAGATGATGGTGTCTTTGATCGCTCCCCGTACGCACTGATCGAAATATTTTTGTTAATGGCGCAAAACCCTGCAATCAAGGGTATTCACGCGACAACGATTAGACTGATTCGAGAACATCAATATCTGATCGATGATAGTTTCCGCGCAGACCTAGCTAACACGACAATGTTCCGAGAGATTCTGCGAACACCGCATAGACTTCACCGAACCTTGCGCAACATGCTTAAGTACAATGTACTTTCCCGTTATTTACCTGAATTTGCCTCGACCGTCGGACAGATGCAGCACGACCTGTTTCATACCTATACTGTTGACGCGCACACCATTCGACTAGTTAGAAACATTGTTCGATTACATGACGAGCAGCACAAAGAATCATTTCCGCTCGCCGCTTCGCTCGTCAAAGGACTTCCTAAGTTAGAGCTGTTGTATGTAGCAGGCATTTACCACGATATTGCC
>NZ_LWFH01000642.1:0-831 GCF_001635725.1 Oleiphilus sp. HI0066 | reverse complement strand
TCGCCAGAAAGGATAACTTTTGCAGATTTCGAATCTCGACGAACTAGATTTGCATTTTTAAGCGCATCTAGATCGACAACGTTGCCTTCAACGAGCTCTAACTCATTAAGGCGAATCTCTGCTACATACTTAGCTTGACGCGACGAAAAACCAAACTTTGGCAAACGACGCGCTAGAGGTTGTTGACCACCTTCAAAACCTGGTGCTACTGAACCACCTGAACGTGACTTCAAACCTTTGTGACCACGGCCACCAGTCTTACCAAGACCACTACCGATACCACGACCAACACGGCGACGTGAAGGCTTTGAACCTGGAGCTGGGCTTAATGTATTAAGACGCATCTCACTCTCCTTCGATTCTTACCATGTAGTTAACTTTATTCACCATGCCGCGAACTGAAGGAGTATCTTCTAGCTCGACAGTGTGACCGATTTTACGCAAACCTAGACCTGTTACACATGCCTTGTGCTTAGGCAATGTACCAATTGGGCTACGGAAAAGCGTAACTTTAATAGTTTTTGCTTTAGCCATGATCTTATCCCGTAATATCTTCTACTGACTTACCACGCTTAGCTGCCACATCAGATGGTGACTTCATTGCGTTAAGGCCATTGATCGTTGCACGAACAACATTAACAGGGTTAGTTGACCCGTAACATTTTGCTAATACGTTCTGAACACCTGCAACCTCTAGTACTGCACGCATCGCACCACCGGCGATAACACCAGTACCTTCAGACGCTGGCTGCATGTACACTTTAGAACCGCCGTGACGAGCAGTAATTGGGTACTGCAATGTGTTGCCATTTAGCGCTACATTGATCATGT
>NZ_LWFH01000641.1:0-671 GCF_001635725.1 Oleiphilus sp. HI0066 | reverse complement strand
TTCATAGTTTTAGTCAGCCTACAACAAGTATTCGCTCGGCAGACTTAGTCCATTAAAAAAAGCATAGACACAATTTTGATATTCGCCCAATTTAAAAAATTTTTTTTTCAATCGCTTACCGAACTTTGTGATCTCGTACGAAAGAAGTCCAAAAAAGGCTCAAAACGAAAAGGGCAAAACACACAATCAGTGAACTAATCCAAAAAAGATTTGCGTAACCTGACTCTTCAACCAACGCAGCAATGACAAAAGCACCAACAAAGCCACCTAAACCAAATCCAAGACTGCTATATAAAGCTTGCGCCCTTCCTTGGTTCTTGGCGTGAAAATGCTCATGCACAAAACGGATAGAAACCGCATGCATAGCACCAAATGAAAAAGCATGAAGCAACTGTGCAATAACGAGCACAAGAACATACTCGCTTGCTCCAGCTATCATCGCCCATCGCAGTGCGCTAAATAAAAGAGCGATGCCCATAATCAGAGGCACTGCATGTTTACGATGCCAATGGTGCATAACAAAAAACAGCGCAACTTCGGCAATAACTCCCAAGGCCCAAAAAATACCAATGCTCAGCTTGTCATAACCGAGTTGCCCCATATACAAACTAAAGTAGGAGTAATAAGCCGCATGTGAAAACTGAAGCAAAAAGCAAATTACGAAAAATAAG
>NZ_LWFH01000640.1:0-823 GCF_001635725.1 Oleiphilus sp. HI0066 | reverse complement strand
AATAACTTCATTCGTTATATCTTGGGCGATTTAGCACGCTCTCCGAAAGAGTTAAGACAGTCGTTGTTGGCGTATATCGGTGCTAGCTGTAACGCGAGCAAAGCGGCTGATCAATTGCATACTCATCGTAATACCTTGCTGCGCAGGCTCACCAAAGCACGAGAGTTACTGCCGCGGCCTTTGGAAGAAAACTTAATACAAGTTGGAGCGGCGCTGGAACTTTCGAGTTGGCTATCTTGATGAAAGAGTAGTATTGCCAATACCTTTAGAGATATGAGAGTGTTCATAGACAATTGCGGTAGTTTGTTTTTTAGAGGGTAACATCAAGCTAATTCTTCTTTTCCTGTCGGCGCTGGCCGACGGCAGGCCAGGGTCTTTGTTTGGCCAAAGACCCCAATACCTCAAAGGCGACCCAGATCGCTTGCGCGCTCGACGGGATTTAAGTTTCGTTCCAATCCGTCATTGCCGCGCAGGCGGCACAAAAGCGCTTTAGCGCGTTGAACGACAAAAAGTCGGCCCGAAGGGTAAGCGAAGCGCATCATCTATTGTTTAAAGTGCAATGCATGGAGTTAGACAATTGCGCACATCAAGTTGGGAGAAATATCAGGCTTTATCTAGACAGGTTTATTGAGCAAGCAGACATGAATGCCGCTATATGGCTCACCCGTAGCCAGTATGCCCCATGCAGTTCTGGCGAGTGCGATGCAGCAAAGAAGGCTTTTGTGTTTACTTCTGACGCTTAGCGCCGCAACGATAAGTGGCATCGCCTCGGCAAAAGTAGAACGTCGAACCCAACCGTACTTTTTCTTCACAATCAACTTCA
>NZ_LWFH01000639.1:0-896 GCF_001635725.1 Oleiphilus sp. HI0066 | reverse complement strand
CCTTCTTGCTGAACTTCAACTAAAATCTCTTTAGCGCCTTCGGTGTCACCCATATCGATATAAGCGCGCGCCAAATCCAACTTAGTAGACACCTCATCGGTTCCTTCTAAGAAGTCGAAATCTTCGTCATCACTTAATTCCGGCTCGAAATCATCTGCATCGCCCAACGCTTCAGCCGCTTCATCTAGGGTCTCGTCTGTGATGGTGAGTTCGTCATCTCCTAGATCAAGGACATCTGAAGCACCTTCGTCTGCTTCAGCATTTTCAGTCAACGAATCTTCCAGCTCCAAATCATCCAGCTCATCAAGAGCATCTCCAAGGTCCTCGGATTCAGAATCATCCAATTCTAGGGAATCTAGCTCTTCAGCATCTAAGGACAACTCTTCTTCAGATTCAGAGTCAAAATCTAAATCCAAGGCTTCGTCCAAATCTAGGCTAAGATCATCCGCATCTACCTCTTCCACTGCCGACTCAAGGCTTTCAGCTTCAGAAGCTGCACCCGCATCTTCATCAAGACCTAAAGCCTCATCATCAAGTGATAACTCATCACTCAAATCCAAATCAATTTCAGCTTCGTGATTTAACTCTGCATCACTTAGCGACAATTCATCGTCTTCATCTACGAGATGAGACGAAGCTGCATCTGCAACCGATGCATCATTGTCAGCATCCAACTCAAGCTCTTCTGCTTTGTCAGAGTCACCACCAAGATCTAAATCTTCTGATGAGAAATCGATACCTGGATCAACTTCTAGTTCTTTATCACTTTCATCAAGCTCCAAATCGATATCTAAATCGATATCTAAATCTTCTGAAGAAAAATCTATATCACCAGCAACCTCTTCAAGCGCTTCTTCAGCGTATGAGTCTTCGGAATCTTCCAAGCTTGCAGGAGA
>NZ_LWFH01000638.1:0-1007 GCF_001635725.1 Oleiphilus sp. HI0066 | reverse complement strand
TCACTTCTAGATGCGGGTCGTTTGCCATTAATGCCGCACCCGATGCAGTTCTTTTCGGGCTAACCACCCAATTATTCGATGCCATCATTCTCGGCGCAGCGCTCTGCCATAGTAGCTCTAAAGGTAGATGACGATCACCTAACTTGAGTTTCTCTATTAAGGCGCGATCGATATGTTGGTCATGGATTGGGAATAAGCTTTTCAGTTTTTCATCACTCACTCCATTTTGAATGAGTTCGATAAAAAGCCTTTCGGATTCAGCTTGAGTTTGGGCGAGGGTCAGATAGCTCGTCATGCGGAAGGTCAGCATAATGTCGCTTGGTGTCCAAGGCTCATGTTTTCCAATTAATAGGCGCATGAGTCCTGATGTTCGATGCTTCAAACCAGCATTAATGCCATCACATAATGCTAGTAGCCATTCATGTGTTTCTGAGTTTAATTTACTGAGTTCTTTTTCTGCGCCTTGCTGCCAGTTCATGCGGCGAAAGAATATATCAATCTCGAGGTTTTCATTCGTATCATCAAGCAGTTCGCATAAACGACCTTGCCCTAAAATACGCATAAATTGGAGCTGCATACCACGATCAATAGCGTGGCAGTATCCGAGCCCCCATGTGGCATCGTTTAAGTTGTTTGCGTTGATATGTGGCACGCCGTTGGCGTCGCGTTGAATGCTTAGCCCATCAGGGAATTGGCCGCGGATTTTAACACTCGAAGATTTTGGTAGTTTGAACATAAGTGACAGCTTGTGATTATTTTTTTGCCCACTATATTCTGTTTTCTGGATTGCAACAACGGAGTGCACCATGTTTATCGCTTGCAGTGAAATGTTCAAAATAGGTGTTGGGCCATCAAGCTCGCATACTATGGGGCCAATGAGCGCAGCGCATGCATTTCGTTCAACTGTATTAGCTGATCACAAGCCAGATCTGCAACCTAAGGAGGTCTATGTTCGTTGCACCTTATTTGGCTCTCTCGCGTTTACTGGCAAAGGGCATGAGACCGAT
>NZ_LWFH01000637.1:0-812 GCF_001635725.1 Oleiphilus sp. HI0066 | reverse complement strand
AAGTAGCGGCCAGATCGTTGATACCGGTGCAGCCATTGAAGACAACAAAGTAACAGACCAAGGCTCTTTGCCAAACACATTTAATGGCACGCTAGTGACGTGGACGCTTGTCAGTGGGCAAGGGCAGCTTGGCTCAATGAATTTCGATAAGACTACAGGCAAATGGACTTATACCTTAAATGGTCAGGTCGCAAATAGTATGCCGGAAGGTTTAACAACGAAAGAAAGCTTCATGGTGATTCCTGTCGATCAATTCGGTAAGACAATGGTCGACAGCAATGGGCAAGCAGTCACAGTCTTGATTGAAATAGACGTCACCGGTACTAATGACGCTCCAGATATTCAGGGGCGTCTAAACGGCTCAATGAAAAATGCAGAAAGCTCGGTAGAGGGGCAATTGCAAAGTGGCGACCCAGATCAAGGCGATACGCATACTTGGTCTCTTAACGGAAATAATGGTAGCTATGGCTCGATGCAACTAAATGCATCAAGCGGAAAGTGGGAATATACCTTAAACAAGAATCATCCTGACGTACTGGCCTTGGGTAAAGGGCAAAGCCTCACTGAAACTTTTATGGTTACAGTAACGGATCAGCATGGTGATAGCAGCACGAAAGCCATAACGCTAAACGTGACGGGAGAGAACAAAGCGCCTGTTATTTCGGGTGTTACAGCAGGTGATGTCAAAGAAGATGTAAAAGGTCTGCATACCGCGAAAGCCAATATCACCGATCCAAATACGGGTGATACGGTTGAGATCATTCCAAAAACACAGAATGGTTTGTTTGGTCAATTTACCATTGATCAGCAAG
>NZ_LWFH01000636.1:0-1218 GCF_001635725.1 Oleiphilus sp. HI0066 | reverse complement strand
TACTAAAAGCCCACCAACATATTCCTGCGAAGACGATCATCACTAATATTGTCGAAAGTCCCCTTAGCGTATTTATATCCATTATTTGCTTACTTGTTCCCAATCAACGTACCGAGGTTTTGAAGGTAAGCAACAAGCGCTTCAATTTCAGTCTTACCTTTTACTGCATCTGAAGCTCCTGCAATGTCTTCATCAGTGTATGGGACGCCAACTTTACGGAGAGCCTCCATTTTTTTAGGTGTTGTCTTATGATCGATTTTAGCGGTGAACAGCCAAGGGTAAGCTGGCATCTTAGACTCAGGTACAACATTTCGAGGGTTGTACATATGAGCTCGGTGCCAATCATCACTATAGCGACCGCCTACACGCGCTAAGTCAGGACCCGTACGCTTTGACCCCCATAAAAATGGGTGGTCGTAAACAAATTCACCAGCTACTGAGTAATGGCCATAACGCTCTGTTTCTGCGCGGAACGGACGAATCATTTGTGTGTGACAAGTATGGCACCCTTCACGGATATATATGTCACGACCTTCTAGTTGTACCGCAGTATAAGGCTTAAGTCCCTCGACAGGTGTTTTCATATCCTTGTTAAAGAAAAGAGGTACAACTTCCACTAAGAAACCAAAGCTTATTGCGACAATGATTAATGGGATCATTAGGCCAAGGTTTTTCTCAATTATTTCATGGTTCATTCTATCGCTCTCCTTAAGCTTGTGCTGGCACTGAGTCGAGTGCTTTAGCACTTGTTTGTCTAATAGTTAGCCAAACATTAAGGGCCATAATAAGCATGCCTGACAGGAAGATAGCTCCGCCGATTAATCTGACGACATACCCATTATGGCTCGCTTCTAGAGATTCAACAAAGCTATAAGTGAGAGTGCCATCGGTATTGACTGCACGCCACATTAAGCCTTGCATGATTCCGTTAACCCACATCGCTGCGATATATAGAACTGTACCAGCCGTTGCTAGCCAGAAGTGAAGGTTGATCAATGAAATACTGAACATTTCTTTCACACCGAATAGGCGAGGGATTAGATGGTATGTTGCACCGATCGAGATCATAGCTACCCAGCCTAATGCTCCAGAGTGAACGTGGCCAATAGTCCAGTCTGTGTTATGTGATAGCGCATTCACGGTTTTAATCGCCATCATCGGACCTTCAAATGTCGACATTCCGTAGAAAGAAAGTGATACAACAAGGAAGCGTAGAAT
>NZ_LWFH01000635.1:0-762 GCF_001635725.1 Oleiphilus sp. HI0066 | reverse complement strand
CGATGAACGAATACCAAATTCACCTTGAGTCACCTTAAGGTCAATGGCGTTCTTCATTTTGTCTAAATTGTCTGCATAGTCAGCAGGGGTATTCGCAAGTGTAGTGCTCGAAAAGTCAATCAAGCCATAGTCAGTCGCGCTCACATGGATTAATAGGTCGCCATCGTCTAGATTTTTACCTATTTCACCAGTCACCGAATCTTTATATTCATTGATAGCCCAAGCAACATCGTCTTCATTTGGGTCCAAAAAACCTAGCTCTGCCCACTGAGCATATTCCGAAAAGCCCATAGCTAGTCGTTCATTTGGCCCCGAGATATCAACTGTAGCCCTGATATTATCGACCAAGCCTCCGTCGATACCTTCAAAAGCTAAGTCCCTCATGAAGATGCTACCGGCGTCTACATATTCGAATTCCGCGATTGTGTACTTAGTTTCGATATCAATGGTCAAGCCCGCCTGACCACGAATATCTTGCATTTCCTCATTTTCAAGTGCTCTGAGTTCAGCGAAAGAAAATAGCGGAAGAGCACTCGTTAGCGCACAGGTAAAAGGAACTAGCAATTTTCGGAATGTCGTGCTGATCGACATGACGGACTACTCTGCTGTTAGGTTGTTTTTATTAGATAGCTCATATCGAGCAAGCGTGTTACAAACTTTAACATTAAAAAGTGTATTTTTTCTACGCTATAAAACGCAAACTGAGACCATGCGTGATGCAAGTCTCAGTTTGAAATGGGATAAATAGTTTCAAAATTGACC
>NZ_LWFH01000634.1:0-1018 GCF_001635725.1 Oleiphilus sp. HI0066 | reverse complement strand
CGCGAAGATTGGCGGAATTACACCTGCCATATTGACCTTAAGAGGCAAATGGCTAGATTGCTGGCTGTAACCACCACGAGCTGTCTGACGCTTGGCGTAATTGACAGTTAGTCGACGTTGTCCACGTTCGATGAACACAACAAAACCGACCGTTAGTACAGCAAACACACCAATGAGCAAGAGCGCAAGAATATTCAGTTCGCCTTGACGCGCCGCTTCAAACGACTGGCCAAATGCACCTGGTAAACCTGCGACAATGCCTGCGAAGATCAATAATGAAATACCATTACCAATTCCACGCTCAGTGATTTGCTCGCCTAACCACATTAGGAAAACAGCACCACAAACAAAAGTTGTTACCGCTAAAAAGTAAAAGCTAAAGCCATCCGTAAACGTAACACCTTGTGATGCTAAACCTACTGACATACCTGACGCCTGAACGAAGGCCAAAGCCACCGTACCATAGCGCGTCATTTGGGAGATCTTACGACGTCCCGCTTCACCTTCTTTCTTAAGCTGTTCCAAACTCGGTGTAACCGCAGTCATTAACTGCATAATAATCGAGGCTGAAATGTAAGGCATAATCCCCAAGGCAAAGATACTCATGCGTTCAAGCGCGCCGCCTGAGAACATGTTGAACAAGCTCAAGATCGTGCCTTGGTTTTGCTCAAACAGTGCCGCCAACCGTTCTGGGTTAATTCCTGGTACGGGAATATGTGCCCCGATACGGTAAACAATGATTGCAAGAAAAACGAACCACAAACGAGACTTGAGTTCATCAAGCCCCTTTCCGAATCCGCCTTGCATCGCTGGAGACTTAGCCATTACTTATTATTCCTCGACTTTACCACCGGCTGCTTCAATAGCAGCTTGAGCACCTTTAGTTACTCTCAAACCTTGAACAGTAACTGCTGACTTAATTTCGCCAGAAAGGATAACTTTTGCAGATTTCGAATCTCGACGAACTAGATTTGCATTTTTAAGCGCATCTAGATCGACAACGTTGCCTTCAACGAGC
>NZ_LWFH01000633.1:0-762 GCF_001635725.1 Oleiphilus sp. HI0066 | reverse complement strand
GACCTTTGAAGAGCAAATTCGTCTTGAGCATGTGTTTGAAGAGTAAGTCGCATGATTGTTGAATTCACTAAAATGCACGGCTTAGGCAACGACTTTGTTATTGTCGACATGATTAGCCAGCATGCGCATTTTCGAACAGAGCAGATCAAAAAGCTCGCNGATCGGCGCATGGGCATTGGCTTCGACCAAATGTTACTGGTTGAGCCACCAAGCAAGCCTGACATGGATTTTAAATATCGCATCTTCAATGCAGACGGTTCAGAAGTAGAACAGTGTGGCAATGGTGCGCGCTGTTTTGCTGTATTTGTTCGTGAGCAAGGCTTGACCGATAAGTCGGTGATCAAGGTTGAAACCTGTAATGCCGATATTGAGCTAACCATTCAAGAAGATGGTCGTGTTCGTGTCGATATGGGTGAGCCAGTATTGGAGCCCGCGCAAATTCCGTTTGAAGCAGATCAGCAAGCCAGCACTTATTCGCTGGCTGTCGAAGAAGCCTATTATGAGTTATCGGCCGTATCAATGGGTAATCCGCATGGCGTGATGCTTGTTGATGATGTTGCGACAGCAAATGTTGAAGAGCTGGGGCCTCAGTTAGAAAAACATACGCGCTTTCCAAGCAAAGCCAATATTGGGTTTATGGAAGTGGTCCATGCTCGCTTTATAAAGCTGCGTGTTTTTGAACGCGGTGCTGGTGAAACGCTCGCGTGTGGCACTGGCGCGTGTGCGGCAGTGGTGGCCGGGATTGAGCGTGGTCTTCTTGAA
>NZ_LWFH01000632.1:0-1462 GCF_001635725.1 Oleiphilus sp. HI0066 | reverse complement strand
GCAGAAGCAGAAGAAGATATGTGGCGTTGGTCTGTATCTCCTGAAAATGCACCCGNTAAAGCAACCTATATCGANCTAACTNACGAGAAGGGTGATATTACTGAGGTTGACGGGAAAGCGATGACTCCTGCAGAAGTGCTAGCGCACTTGAATGAAGTGGGTGGCGCAAACGGCATTGGTCGTTTAGACATCGTAGAAAACCGTTATGTTGGTATGAAGTCACGTGGTTGTTATGAGACACCTGGTGGCACCATCATGCTTAAAGCACACCGTGCGATCGAATCAATCACGCTAGACAAAGAAGCTGCGCACCTTAAAGACAGTGTGATGCCTAAGTATGCAGAGCTTGTATACAACGGATACTGGTGGTCACCAGAGCGTAAAGCGCTTCAAGCATTGATCGACGAGACACAAACTTACGTGAACGGTGTTGTGCGTTTGAAACTTTACAAAGGCAACGTCATCGTTGTTGGTCGTAAGTCAGAAGATACCTTGTTCGACGAAAGCATCGCGACATTTGAAGATGATGCTGGTGCATACGATCAGAAAGATGCAGATGGCTTTATCAAGCTAAATGCGCTTCGTTTGCGTATCGCCGCAGGCAAAGGTCGTGATTTGTCGTAAGTGATCTAAATGTCTGTCTTGAAAGTTAGAAGCTAAGACAGACTTTGAAAATAAAAAGCCCAGTCCCGAAAGGAACTGGGCTTTTTTCATTAGCTGATCAAGATGAGTTAGGAAATTAAACAAAATATGAGCGAATACAAAATTATCACGCAAGAGAAAGAGCATGGCTATGTGATACAAGGTAGCGATGTTTGTTTTGAGATTGCTATTGCATCAGAGGCGGGCGTAAGAAAAGTCTCTTCGGTATCTGCGTATGTAAATGCTGAGGACGATGATGCTGTCGACATTAACCGAGACGATGCGCTTAAGGCTGCTCAATTCGTGAAACAAATAGATTCAGATTTAATCCTGGGCGAATTAGTTCGCGGTGGATGGGATCAGCCAGAAAACGAACATTCAGAATTAGGCTGGTGGCAAACGGCTTAAGGGAGGCTCTGAGTTAATTCTGGGTGTTTGGAATTGGGCAGAAACGGTCTGTCTCTGCACCGTCATTCCGTACACAGAAGCGTGCACTAAAGTTTTTCTGGGATAAAGACAGGCTAATTCTTTTTTTCCTGTCGGTGGCAACCTACAGCGCCTTAAGACCTTTGTTTCGCCAAAGGTCTTAAGATGGCACATGCCAGCCTTTCTTGCTTCGCAATTCACCCTCATCTAAAGGCGACCCGGTACCCCAGGGCATCTTCTCTTGCTCTGCGAGCAATTCACCTTAATCGCTTGCGTGCTCAACGGGATTTAAGTTTCGTTCCAATCCGTCATTGCCGCGCAGGCGGCAATCTATGGTTTAAAGTGCAATGCACGGAATTAGACAGAAGCGGCTGTTGATTCAAGTCTTACGTGT
>NZ_LWFH01000631.1:0-1348 GCF_001635725.1 Oleiphilus sp. HI0066 | reverse complement strand
GAGCAAATGATCGAAGCAGGCTACTTATGTGAGCAACGTTATGCGGATATGTTGCTGCGATCACGTGTTATAAAGGGCTACGGTGCGGCGCGGGTGAGGCAAGAGCTCGCAGTGCAAAAAGTCGATTCTGAAGCTGTGATGCTTGCGTTTGAACGTGATGATACAGATTGGTTTGAACTCGCCAAGCATACGCGACAGCGTAAGTTTGGTGATTGGGATCGCGCTTTTGACTTAAAGCAAAAAGCGAAGCAGCAACGCTACTTATATAGTCGCGGTTTCAGCAGTGATCAGGTCAATTATGCCTTTGAGCTAGATGAGTGAATTACTTTTTGAGGTGAGGCTTAATTATCTCGTATAGCTCTGGCCTGTTTTCGGCTATTTCTTCATGACTCAAACCTTCAAGCGAGTGCGGATATTTAAGCCATTCTTCGGTTTTATGTAAAAAGTAATCTGGCACAATATCAGTTTGATTACGTGTAGGCTTGTAATACGGTACGGCCACTTTTATTTCTTGCGGCGTATTTCTTCTGGCGTGAGTTTCAAGATGTTCAATTACCGCTTTAATGGTATGCCCTGTATCAAATACGTCATCGACGATTAATAAGCGGTCCGTATGTTTCACGTGTTTGATGAGATAGCTCATGCCGTGAATGCGAATCTCATTTGAGCGACCATCAATGGCAGCTGCGTAGGAAGAGGTTCGAATGGCGATATGATCTGTTTCAATTCCGTGATACTCAAGCAGCTCTTGTACTGCTGTCCCAATCGGTGTTCCGCCTCGCCATAGTGCAATAATAATGCTTGGTTTGAAGCCTGAGTCTAGAATTTGCGTGCCTAAACGGAACGAATCTTCTAGTAATTGTTGTGCGCCAATGTAGGTTTTAAGAGTCACCGATTGAATCCCAGTATGCTCAGTATAAGTGGCTTGATTATTTACTTTTTCAAAAACATTTTGCAAGCTGAGTATCGTATATCGAGTATAAATAGGATGGGTAAAATGGCCGGGCTAGAACAGCAGAAGCAAGCGAAAAAACGATATGTCGAAGAGCAGTCGTTGGTGGAAGATAGCTATCGTTTGGCGGTCAAAATATATGAAAGTGGTTTTCGTCCAGACTTTATTGTCGGTATTTGGCGTGGCGGGTCGACAGTAGGTATTTATGTGCAAGAGTGTCTACAAACGCTGGGGGTAGAAACAGATCATATCGCTATTCGAACGTCATACCGCGGCATGGAACAATACTTTGAAGAGTTAGAGGGCAATCAGGGTATTCGTGTTCATGGTATTCAATATCTGCTTGAGAATATGAATTACGACGACAAACTGTTGATTGTCGATGATGTGTTCAGT
>NZ_LWFH01000630.1:0-940 GCF_001635725.1 Oleiphilus sp. HI0066 | reverse complement strand
AGACAAGAATAGTTTTTTAGGTTGTGTGATTTGGAGGAATATTAGTGAGCGATAAGCATATCATCGTTATAGTTGACGACGAGCAAGATGTGCTCAATTCAATGAAACGCGTTTTTCGGAAATCCCCGTTTGAAGTGCACACCTTTGACTCAGGAGAGAGAGCCGTCGAAGTACTGAAAGATCTAAGGCCAGATCTCATTATCAGTGACATGCGGATGCCTGGGATGGATGGGGCCGAGTTTTTATCGCAAGCAAAAAGCATTGTTCCTGCGGCACCGAGGATTTTACTAACTGGGCAAGCAGATAAAGAAGACACGGTACGTGCGATAAATGATGGTGAGATTTTCGCATTCGTAAGCAAACCTTGGGATAACACAGAGTTCCTAGCTTTAGCAGAAGATGCGCTGGCACGCCGTAATAAAGAGAAAATGAAAAATCGTGCCTTGCATACACTTAAGAAAATGCATGATGAGGTGTCTGAATCAAAAGAAGGCATCGAGCGAGAACTCGCTGAACAATCGCAGGAAAACCAACAAAACAAACAAGCAACTGTAGATGCCTATCTGTTAATGGAAGAAAGCTTTCTGAACCTGCTAGATATGAAGCAACCAGGTCAGAGGGCATTTGCACATCAACTCGAAGAGGTTGTCACCAAACTAGCCGCCCGACTCAATGTTGAGAAAGATGGACTAAAAGTACTGTACCAAGCTTCGCGCTTACATGGGCTCGGCAAAATATCCGTTCCTGATGCGGTTCTTGAGAAAGGATATTCAAATTTAAGCGAATCAGAGAAAGAGTTATATCACGCATATCCAGCAAACGGGGCATGCACACTTATTGCGATCGAAGCCTTTTCAGCGTGCTCTGACATTTTGTTTAAACAACAAGAACGATTAGATGGATCGGGGTTTCCTCTAGGTCTTAAGGCAGATGAGCTATC
>NZ_LWFH01000629.1:0-679 GCF_001635725.1 Oleiphilus sp. HI0066 | reverse complement strand
GCTCGACTCGATCACATCGTTATTGATGCCGTAAACAACGTTCTTAATGTCGCCCTTACCAGGAGCAGTCAATAACACCTTAGCTGCACCTTTTGATTTCAAGTGCAGGCCAAGACCTGCTTCATCACGCCAGATACCAGTATTATCAATCACTAGTGCATCGTTAATGCCGTACTCAGTGTAATCAACTTGATCAGGACCATTTGAATAGATAACTTGAATGCAGTTACCATTTGCAATGATTTGATTGTTTTCATTATCCACTGAAATCGTACCTTCGAATGGACCATGAACAGAATCACGACGCAACAAACTTGCACGCTTTTCTAAGTCATTATCAGCCTTACCTTTACGAACAACGATCGCACGCAATCGCAAGTTATTACCGCCGCCCGCTTTCTCGATCAAAATACGCGCTAGAAGACGACCAATTCGACCAAAACCGTATAAAACAACGTCTTTAGACTCAGCATTCGCCTGCTCACCGCCTTTACCAATAACGTCTGCAAGCTCTGCTTTCAAAAACTCTTCCAAAGAAGCATCGCTCTGCGCCTTGAACGAAACAGCTAATTTACCGATATCAACGCGTGCTGGACCAAGATTCAAACCATCAAGCACTTTTAGAACTTCTAGCGTATCTAGCGCAGAAAGTTCTGTATTCTCAATTTGACGCACAAAA
>NZ_LWFH01000628.1:0-608 GCF_001635725.1 Oleiphilus sp. HI0066 | reverse complement strand
CCGGCGGCATTGTTTATCTTTTCGGTTAGCTATTTTTGGCCGCAGCATCTTTTTGGGGAAGATCGAATTGGGCTACTTTGTAATATCTTGACCCAATCACTGACGGTTTTTATTTTCTCACTTTTGTGTATCAAAACGATAAGGCATCGTTTTCTGGGTTATTTTGGGTCTGTTTTTAATGAGTGATAATATAGTCGTTTCAGTTTGTGTGATTACTTACAAACACTCTAGATATATTCGAGATTGTTTGGAAGGAATCTTTAATCAAAGAACTACATTTGAATTTGAGGTAATAGTTGGTAACGATTCTTCTCCTGATGAAACCGCACGAATTTTGAATTCCTATAAAGATAGTGTGAAGCGCTCTTATACTCCAATAAATAGACCCTCCAATATTGGTGGTAAGAGAAATTTTGTGGATGTAGTTGCTAGAGCGAAGGGCGAATACATTGCAATCTGTGACGGTGACGACTATTGGATTGACCCTCTAAAGCTCCAAAAACAGTATGACGCACTCCAGCGTCATCCGAATGTAGATTTATGCTTTCACCCTGCGAAAGTAATTGGCAATGAAAAGTTTCATTCAGTACGTAACAACTTAAGTGCTG
>NZ_LWFH01000627.1:0-872 GCF_001635725.1 Oleiphilus sp. HI0066 | reverse complement strand
GGCGGTTATTTAAAAATCGCGCCAGAGCATACAGAAGATGGTCCTCTCTCTAAAATGATGAAACCTGGTATGGGCACTTATCATCGATTTAAAGAGATGTTCGATAAGTTTTCTAAAGAAGCGGGTAAAGAACAGTTCTTAATCCCGTACTTTATTGCGGCTCATCCTGGGACACGTGATGAGGACATGATGAATCTTGCGTTATGGCTGAAAGCAAACGGTTTCCGCGCAGACCAAGTTCAAAACTTCTACCCGTCTCCGATGGCAAACGCCACGGCGATGTACCACACGAAGAAAGACCCTTTGCATCGTATTGATTATAAAAGCGATACCATGCCTGTACCCAAAGGTGCGATACAGCGACGTTTACATAAAGCATTCTTGCGCTATCACGATCCAAACAACTGGCCACTATTGCGAGAAGCGCTCAAGAACATGGGCAAAGCCCATCTAATAGGTTACGGTAAAAAGCATCTTGTGCCACCGACGCAGCCCAAAAGCGAAACCCGAAATGCGAAGCTAAAGAAAACTAGTGCGACTTCTAAAATGCGCAAAGGCCGCTTCCACACACAGCATACTGGTTTGCCGCCGCGTAAACATAAATAAAGACTTAACATTGGGGTCAGAGTACTTTTACTCTGACCCCAGTATTTCGAATGTTAATCAGCGATGTAAGACAGGTCGATTTGTAATCGACTCAGGCTAACTCTATAATCCGCGCCCTCTCGCCCTCCATACAAGTATTAATGAGATCCGCATGTTTGAACTATCGGCTAATCGCCAACTTAGCGTAAAAAACGACCTACTTTCAGGTCTTACCGTAGCCCTAGCACTCGTACCTGAAGCAGTTGCATTCGCATTCGTTGCAGGCG
>NZ_LWFH01000626.1:0-722 GCF_001635725.1 Oleiphilus sp. HI0066 | reverse complement strand
ATTTTTAAAAGCCCTTTTAAGAGAGCCTGTTGATGCAACGCCAGTGTGGATGATGCGTCAAGCTGGTCGTTATTTGCCTGAATATCGTGAGACGCGCGCACAAGCGGGTGATTTTTTGAGTTTGTGCAAGAACAAAGAGCTAGCGTGCGAGGTGACTATTCAGCCTCTAGAGCGCTATGACTTAGATGCGGCAATCTTGTTTTCAGACATTTTGACGATTCCTGATGCGATGGGCTTGGGACTATATTTTGAAACTGGCGAAGGGCCGCGGTTTAAGAAAGTCATTCGTACAGAGCAAGACGTGGCATCGCTTAAGGTTGTTAATACCGCTTCAGACTTGTCGTATGTCACCGATGCAGTGACTGAAATTCACGGTGCGTTATCTGGGCGTGTTCCTTTGATCGGCTTTTCCGGATCGCCTTGGACCTTGGCGACCTATATGGTTGAGGGTGGTTCTTCGAAAGATTTCCGACATATTAAAGCGATGATGTATCGCGAACCTGAAACTCTTCATGTTCTATTAGATGTGCTTGCAGACTCTGTCATTGACTATTTGAATGCGCAAATCGATGCAGGTGCTCAAGCTGTTCAGATTTTCGATACATGGGGCGGGAATTTAAGTGATCAAGCCTACCTCGATTTCTCTCTTGCTTACATGCAAAAGATTGTGGCGGGTTTGAAGGCGGAAGCGCGTGGTTTGCGTGTACCATCGATCGTATTTA
>NZ_LWFH01000625.1:0-1126 GCF_001635725.1 Oleiphilus sp. HI0066 | reverse complement strand
CCTTGAACAAGTTGGGCGAAAGTTCGGACAATGGATTGATGTTGGGTATTGGCAGCGCGTGTTTTGATTTTAGTTTTTTGATTCTTTGAAGCTTTCTTGTTTCTAGACTTCTGTTCCTGTCGGCGGCGGCCGAAAACCCCTTAAGACCTTTGACGCCAAAGGTCTTAAGGATCTAAATGCGCCCCAATTTTCGGGGCCTTCGGCTACACTCAAACTCTTGCGTAAATCGGCGCTGCGGAACTTATCCGCGATGCGGATTTCGAACAGTCCTCGCGTTATTCCGATTTTCGCCGGCGAGCTTTCGTCCCTCGAGATGGGGAATTAGCCATTCCGATAAGTTTTATTCTTTGCACCCACTACCCCTTCTGACTAGATGAGTTGCTCAGAGAATAAACGGCTTTATGCCGAGGACTGTTTGAGCCGAAGGCGAGTTCCGCAGGCGCTGTTTATTGTTGAGCAGCGAATGAACCCGAAGGGCTAGGAAGTAGACGCTGACTTGGACAAGGTGAATTGCGAAGCAAGAGAAGGTGGCCTGAGTCATTGTTAAGGGAGTGTCAGCGCACTCCCTTAACTCGTCCTTTTGGACGAAAACCGAAATAGAAAAAATGTGTTGAAACTAGAAAGTGTCAAAGAATAAAAAGATTCTACTCTCTATCCTTCGAAGTACATTCCGCTAGTTGAGGATCAATCTTACAGCGAACCTTACGGAACAAGGTTAAAGCTTTGCCGTTATAGACTCCCTGCTCACGCAGGGCGATGCGGCTTTCGCGGAACAGCTCACTCCAGTTGTCTTCGGTTTTTTCGCTAATTTCAATCCAGTATTTCTCAGGGATTGTTAGTTCGCTATCAACGATTTTACGAATTTGATCTTTATATTTGCTCGCCATCAGTTCACGAGATTTTTGCGCAAAACCTTCAGGTACTTTTTCCCAACGAACAATTAGCTGCATGGTGATCTGCAAGCTTGGCCATTTGATAACGCCACCGCCTGGCTCAAGGCCCTTGTACATTTCCATAGGCTCGTAAGCTAAGCCCGGTGCGCCGGTAATATCGACCGCTTTGTTATTAAATTTTTGGAGTGCGTTAGCAATACTTGATGATACTGGCGTCATGCCGATACGTGTCG
>NZ_LWFH01000624.1:0-650 GCF_001635725.1 Oleiphilus sp. HI0066 | reverse complement strand
TGCTGACAGGCTTAATTGTGTCGGCGGGGGTTGTTACCGTTTCTGAGGTGGCATAAGCATAGGCATCGCCGCTGCTAGTTCCACCATCGAAGGCATACAGTTCTGCGCTGTATTCGTTTATTCATGCGCCATTCACGCAAAGAGGGAGAGCTGACACGCCAACAAACCAATCAAGTGAAGGCGCTATCATGCTGATCAGACTAAGGCATGAAAACTCGGGCGTTGCCGAAAATTGCGTTGTGATGATGCCTGTACCGGTATTTAGATCAGGGCCATCAATATAACTGCCGGCTTTATCTACTTTGATCAACCACTCAACGCAGTTTTTTAACTTGTAATTTTGGCCTTTCTCCGCGACGAGTGTGATTGCTTCACTAGCCTTCTGTCCTTCTTGCCATGGAGTGATTTGAGGCAAATGTGTTGCGCCTACGAGCTTTGAGTAGTGTGCATCTGAGGGTGGATATTCAATCGGAAAAGTCTCTTCGCTCCATATGCTTTCGTACGTCACTTGATACTGAGCATGACCTTCGCAGGCCATATGCGTATCACTTTTTTGAAGGGCTGAGCATGCTGACAGACCCAAAATACCTGAGAGCAATACAACATGAGACATGGTTTTCGTATCAGGCATATTAAAGATCATCCTGCTG
>NZ_LWFH01000623.1:0-1084 GCF_001635725.1 Oleiphilus sp. HI0066 | reverse complement strand
CATGTTTAAAGGAGAGGTCCGCATTTACGGCTCTACCTATAACGAAGCGATCTATGCTTCCGATGGCACAACGGTTATTGAGAACCCAACGGATTGCGAGAAACAAGCTGTACTCGATGCTTTAGCTTTGATCGATCCAGATAAAACGGCGGCAGAAGGCGTGCGCTTAACATTTGTGCCTGACACCAATTACGACATCACCTACCAAACCGATGCTGACGGCCAACCGGTTCTTGATGAAAACGGTTTACAAATTATCGATAGCGAACCAACCCCACTATATACATATCAGGGCACGGCATCCGCCATCCCATAATCATCTAACGCAATGCTTCTTCTGGCCTCTGCTATAGTTAATCTAGCGAGGCCAAGGCTAACTAAGAGGAAGAATTCCGTGTCGACCCCATCCATTGCCCATACCATTAATGAATTCATGAGCTTTAGTGAGTTACTAGATGACGCTTACTGAGAAGCCTCATCGATCACAGACAAAGACTTCATTTACGATATACACAGCATGTTCTTGTTAGAGATTGGCGAACTTAATAAGCTCAGCATACAAGACCATCACTACCCCTATGAATTTATCACTGAAGGAATTCGTCGCATCGTGCCGAAGGTAGAGGAGCTAGAACAACGTTTAAGCAACTTAATTCCGAGAACAAAAACGCTCATAGATATGCGCGACATCCTGTCGAATATTTTGGTAATCCTGGAAGCTCAAAACGAGTTTTAGAGGAATCTTTGGTGGAGGACAGAGATGGCAATGAAACCCTCGGCCCTCCACACAAACCAAATTACATGGCGACCATCATTGGCCATGTATAGTGATCAACTAATAACGCAACAAACAACAGCATCAAATAAGTGATCGAGAATTTAAAAGTATTGATCGCATCATGCTTATGATGATTTCGAATCATGCGCACAGACCACTGAATAAAGCGCAAGCCAAGTAACACTGCAGAAACTAAATAAATCTCTCCGCACATACCCGTCAAGTACGGAAGAATAGTTACTAACAACAAGATCACGCTGTATAGCAAAATGTGCAACTTAGTGTATGACTCTCCATGCGTGACTG
>NZ_LWFH01000622.1:0-957 GCF_001635725.1 Oleiphilus sp. HI0066 | reverse complement strand
GAGCCCGCGTTAAAATCAAGCTTGTACTTAACATCAACACCATAAGCACTCGTATCTTGTGAAATAACGAGTAGCTCGCGCGTACCCGCATTAACGAGTTTTTGTGCTTCTTCTAAAACAGAAGAGATTGGTCGGCTTACTAGATCACCTCGCATATGCGGAATGATGCAAAATGCACAACGATGATTACACCCTTCAGATATTTTCAGATAAGAAAAATGCGGTGGCGTTAATTTAACGCCTTGCGAAGGCACCATATCGCTGTAATGTTTTGCATCCTCGATTGGCGGAATATATTCATGAACAGTATTAAGCACAGTCTCATAATCAGCTGGACCACTCACACTCAATACATCAGGGTTTTGTTGCTTGATTAGATCCGCATCGGCACCCTTACCCATGCAGCCCGTAACAATCACTTTACCATTCTCTGACAGCGCTTCGTTAATTGCATCCAGTGATTCCTGCTTTGCCGCGTCGATAAAACCGCAGGTATTCACGACAACAACATCCGCATCTTGATAACTTGGAACGATGTCATAGCCATCTAATTGCAACTGAGTCAGCAATCGTTCTGAGTCCGCGAGGTTTTTCGGGCAACCTAATTGAACCAGACCTACTTTACCAGAGGACGAAACCTTAGCTTTATCATCAGAAGGATTATTAACTTCACTCATACTAACGAAATATCTCAATAAAAGACGGGATTGATGGCGCGGAAGTATAGCGGATCAGCACTTACGTTGCATTCAAGAATCCATCACCAGCACTACCCTAAAAGTAGGGTCGGTAGAGCCAGTTGTTAACGAATGTTACAAAGAAAGGCGAATTTTGTGGGACGCCGCACTATTTATGACCAGCTGGGCTATAAACGGTAGCATTTCTATATCATTTTCTTACATAAACATGGTGGCTAAGCCCTGATATTTATCTAATCTCACAATAACGGTAACGATT
>NZ_LWFH01000621.1:0-801 GCF_001635725.1 Oleiphilus sp. HI0066 | reverse complement strand
TGCCAGAAGCTTTGATGCAAGCTTTTGGTACGCCAACTAAAGTTTTGGATTTGATTTTGACGCCTGAAAAAGAACTGGCGAGAGCTGACGCGTCAACGGTATTAGAGGCGATTGCGGAAAAAGAATTTTATTTGCAAATGCCGCCAGTTGACTCCGAATCTGCGGAAAATTTGGCGATGGCTCCGCGCGACTCCTTAAATGGCTAATTCGGATTTAACACAGCCTTTTTGGGAGCGAAAAACGCTCGCTCAAATGACGTCTAGCGAGTGGGAAAGCTTGTGTGACGGCTGTGCTAAGTGTTGCTTATATAAGCTTCAAGATGATGAGACAGACGAAGTGTTTTATACCTCTGTCGCGTGTCGAAAGTTGGATCTTGAAACTTGTCGGTGTACTGTCTATCGAGATAGGTTAAAGCATGTTCCAGAATGTTTGGATCTGATTCAGGAAGACTTGGACGCGCTTGATTGGCTGCCGAGTTCATGTGCATATCGTATGGTATCAGAAGGTCGTGGTTTGGCGTCTTGGCACCCTCTAGTAAGTGGTGATGCTGATTCGGTGCATAAAAAAGGGATGTCAGCGCTTGGTCGAGTGGTGTCGGAAGATACTGTTGCGGAAGAAGAGCTTGAACTGTACATCATTGAAGAATTCTCTACGGAAAAATAGTGTTGATTGATTTACCTTCTTACATCGTAGCCTGGCTTGTTTATTTGCTCTCAAGTGTTGGCTTGCTGATTGTTGTTTGGCGTATGACACGAAATTGGACATGGCGTCGCACGCGTCGCGTTACTCGAATTGTTATCG
>NZ_LWFH01000620.1:0-586 GCF_001635725.1 Oleiphilus sp. HI0066 | reverse complement strand
CCATTAGGATGTACTTTCTGACCCATCTGTGTATCTCCTAGTTATCGGCCACTTTGACCGTGATATGACAGGTGCGCTTAAAAATACGATCAGCACGACCCTTCGCACGAGGACGGATACGCTTCATAGTTGGACCTTCATCAACAAAAACTGTTGATACTGTAAGATCGTCAACATCAAGACCGTCATTGTGCTCAGCGTTTGCGATTGCTGATTCCAACACCTTCTTCATCAATTGTGCAGCTTTCTTAGTGCTAAAAGACAATGTCTCTAGCGCTTCTTCTACACCTTTGCCTCGAATCTGATCTGCTACCAAACGCGCTTTCTGAGCAGAAATTCGAGCACCTCTATGCTTTGCAGCTACTTCCATCTCTAAATCCTCTCAGAATTAACGCTTAGCTTTCTTATCAGCAGCATGGCCGCGATAAGTACGTGTAGCAGCGAATTCACCTAGTTTATGGCCTACCATATCTTCAGTAACAAAAACCGGAACGTGTTGACGACCGTTATGTACTGCAATTGTAAGACCTACCATCTCTGGAAAAACTGTTGAACGACGAGACCAAGTTTTAATTGGCTTCTTGTC
>NZ_LWFH01000619.1:0-1208 GCF_001635725.1 Oleiphilus sp. HI0066 | reverse complement strand
GTACCAGAATTGGTACTTTGGGAGACACGCTCACCATCCACTAAAACAATGACTCGTTTAGCATCGACACCCTGCATCCATACCTCAGAGCCCGATTTACCATGGATTGGCTTAATCAAAAGCCCTGGTACATCTTTAATCGCCTCACTTAGATCACGTGCATTTTTTAGCACTATCTCCTCGCGCGAAATCACCTCTACACGCACTGGCGATTCGAGAAGCAATTTCTCAGTTCTAGAGCCTGTAATGACAACAGTTTCTGCTTGAACAGAATCTGTCTTGACTTCAGTTTGTGTCGTCTCAGCCGTGGTTACCGTGCTACACACAGACAACATACTTGCAGCAGTAAGGGATAACGTCTTATTCATTTATGTGATTACTTACTCTTTATAACGCTCAAACCGAATCTAAGCGCGTGGTATTAATTTTAGAGGGCGCGAGATTACCAACTAAACAAGGAAGTATCAATACAAATGCAAATCATTCTTATTTGTTTTTCTATTACCAACTAGGGAAAAACCTTTTTACCCGCACCAATGCCACAACACCCCACTTAATCCGACTAAATTGCATAGTCGCAGGCTCATTCATTAACAGTAAGGAAAAGTTTTGTGTATGTTTGCTAATGCAAATGATAATACTTATCATATACATCTAACAGCAATTCTTTTATCAAAACAAACATACAATGGAGTTTCTGCAGTGAGCGCAGACGTAAATACCGCCTCGGGTTTCGGCGAGATTGGACAAGAAGCACAACCCACTACCGACAAAAGCAAAAAGAAGTCGCGAAAAAAAAAGCTTACGGCACATAAAGCCGCTTACCTAATACATAGCTACATTGGCTTAAAGCTTTCCCTTCTATTTAGTGTGGTACTAATTACTGGAACGCTTGCCGTATTCGCAGAAGAAATCGACTGGCTAGTCTACTCCGAGGTAAGAGTTCAACCACAGGGAGAAAGATTAAGTTCGGGTGAAGTATTTGACCGAATGCAAGAGCAACTGCCTAACGTCGGTTTAAGCGCTTTTCAAACAGCAAACGATAGAACACATACCGCTGCTCACGCGATGATGACCCTACCCGATGGTGGGTTTAAAAAAGTTTGGGCAGACCCCTACACTGGAGAAGTTACTGGCGTAACGAATTTTTTGACTGTTGGAGAGTTTATGTCAATTCTCCACAAAAACTTGTTCATGCCATTAATTGG
>NZ_LWFH01000618.1:0-851 GCF_001635725.1 Oleiphilus sp. HI0066 | reverse complement strand
GCTAAAGCAAGTCATTCTCGACAAAAAGACTAGCTTAATCGTCTCATGTCCTGACTTACTCGATGGCACACCTATATACGATATCAAACCCTATATTGAATATTCCGATAGCGCTATCAATCCTCAGTGTGGCATCGCGAAAAACGCACCATCTTCAAAACTAGATGTTGTGTTCAGTGACAAAGCGAGAGCAATGCTTCACGCCTTGACTAAAAATGGTTACACGAACCTAGAGTGTTTTGTAAAGGAAGTTATGGAACAAGACCCTCGTCCTGCGTATAAGCAACAAAACGAGGACCCTAAGATCTATGGCATGAAGTTATATGCCTTTGAAATTAAATTCCGTGTAGAACAGAACTCTCTAATCGTTATAGACATTACTAGCTAAAAGCGGGGAATTCCTTTGCGAATTTTCCTATCCATTCCGCAGCAGCACCTTCAGAGTCTAATTCGCGCCCTTCTACTTCTCTCACCCACAATCGGTAATGCTCAATATGACAGATCTGCTCGACCATCCGAGCACGATAGGCATCACCAGAGGTACAAAACTCTAAGCCGATTTCATAGCCATCTTCCTGAGTTAAACACCATATAACGCGAGCTTGAGCTTCGAAAGGAGGATCAATTACCGGGATTTTAATTGAAACGAGCGCGCCTTTACCAAAGGACCTTGAAGAACTAAAACTTAACCCACCAACACTGATATCTTTTGTAAACGTACAAACGGCTCTGTCCTCTGGAACCGTTGATAGTTCGATAGGCATATCAGACGGGTGTCGAATATATGCACGTGCGACCATAATCAATCCTTTGTTTATCCTTCTTATTAACATCCAATGTAGCAGTCGACC
>NZ_LWFH01000617.1:0-953 GCF_001635725.1 Oleiphilus sp. HI0066 | reverse complement strand
ACACTCGCTACCCCATCTAAATATTCAATCTGAGTACTGAGCAGTTGCTGCACTGCGCCGTGTAACCCTAAGCTTGCATAGGGCAGTTCTATACGAACCGAGACCTTTCCGTCTATCTCCTCAACCGATTTAACTGCACCAATGTCATACAAATTTTGTTGTAAATAAGGGTCGATGTATTGCGCAATCGCATCCTTTAATTCTTCAGCGTTGACCTGACTCATAACTTATCCCCTTATACATAGCACTGACTTGAAAGTTGGCTTCACCCCTCCACTAAATCGAGGCAGATAAAAAAAATTCAAGCTTATAAAGCGAATCTAAGCATATAAGCGTAAGAAAGATGAAAAGTATCGCTTAGATCGGTATGATAGCGCCGCATTTTTCTGTGCTAGGCTCATGCAGCTTAGCAGTGCGATCACAACCTCCTTTTGAATGTTTGAGAGACTTATTCAGTGCGTAAAATTCTTGTTACTAGTGCTCTACCCTATGCGAACGGCCCGATTCACTTAGGCCATTTACTTGAGTATATTCAAACGGATATTTGGGTACGTTTTCAAAAGAGCCGCGGAGAACAATGTACTTATGTGTGTGCCGATGATGCGCATGGCACTGCCATCATGTTACGCGCCGAAAAAGAAGGCATTACACCAGAACAACTAATTGATCGCATCAACCAAGAGCACCAGCGCGACTTTGCTGGATTTTCAGTCGGTTTTGATAACTACTATTCAACGCATTCACCTGAAAACCAAACGCTCGCAGAATCAATCTACACCGCACTAGACAAAAACGGAAAGATCGCCCGTCGTAGCATTACGCAAGCATACGACCCTGAAAAAGAACTGTTCCTAGCAGACCGTTTTGTTAAAGGAACCTGCCCGAAATGTGGCGCTGAAGATCAATATGGTGATAACTGCGAGAACTGCAGTGCAACCTATTCACCAATGGAG
>NZ_LWFH01000616.1:0-627 GCF_001635725.1 Oleiphilus sp. HI0066 | reverse complement strand
CACTAAACATTCCGCAGAATAAGCCTCTTTCAAAATCTAGTATCGAATTAGCATAGATTCGCGAGAGAGCTTCCAAAGCTTGAGGATATTGCAGTAACTCAACACAGAAGCGCTCAAGCTCAGTCCAGAAATCGTCACTAGAGCCAGTAATAGTTTCTAAAGGACCATAGAAAGAAGTTAAGCCCTTTGCAGACTCAATAATTGCTTCAGGAGTAATGAGAAACTCAGGCTGTAAATGTTTGCTTGTCGCCATTAACATTTGTCTCCAGACAACAACCGAATACACGGTTCTAGAACAAAAAATAGAAAATTCATCAAGATCAATTCAACGCATGAAAACTTGTTACTCACTTAACTGTAGGTGAGATATCTAAGTTCTACAAAGTTATGTTTAGAGTAAAAAAGAACAAGCTAAGACAGTTCACAATTTAATTCTTATAAGGACTAACTAGAGAGCGAAACAGACATAAAAAAAGCGGGCTTAAGCCCGCTTCTTAAATACAATTTTGACTATGGAATCATTAGCGCGTTGGGATCAACAATATCACCAGCAGGCCCTATTTTTGGTTGGGCAACAATAGGTTGAACCGCAAGCGATAAGTGTTCTTCAGCTTTTGACTCAACTTC
>NZ_LWFH01000615.1:0-747 GCF_001635725.1 Oleiphilus sp. HI0066 | reverse complement strand
ATTGTTTGTATTGGGGTCGTGTTTATTGATGGTCGTTGTTGGAGTCATCGTTTTCATTTTGGCACGCTCACTAGAGTACGTTTCTTCAAGATATTTGAAGAAGAGTGAGTCGGGAGCTTCGCTTGCTGTGCAGGCGCTGGTATCTCAGCGCGGTAATACTTTTGCCCAATGTTTAGTGTATGCATTTGCCTTTTGTTTGTTTGCTTCGATTTTTATTGTTCGTGAATCACTCATTGCACAATGGCAGCAGCAAATACCAGAGAACGCTCCAAATCATTTCTTGATCAACATTACTGAGCCTCAAGTTAAGGGTGTGAAAGAGCTTTTGGCGAGCAATGGCATCAATGTTTCGCATATGTATCCAATGGTGCGAGGGCGAATGTCTCATATCAATGGCGAAGATGTGAAAGTTGCCGTCACAAAAGACGTTGCTGCGCTTAATCGTGAGTTGAATCTAAGCTGGGTTGAAGACATGCCTGAAGGCAATGAAATAGTTGATGGGGCATGGGTCAGTGATAGTGAGGGATTATCAGTTTCCGTCGAGCAAGAATTGACTGACAACATTGGTGTATCACTCGGCGATAGTTTGACCTTTAATGTCGCAGGTTTAGAAGTGGTCGCAACCGTTTCTAGTATTCGCAAAGTTGATTGGGAAAGTATGAAGCCGAATTTTTACGTCCTGTTTAAAGACGGGGCGTTGAATGACTTTCCAAACACTTATATTGCTAGCTTTTATTTGCCTGAAGA
>NZ_LWFH01000614.1:0-904 GCF_001635725.1 Oleiphilus sp. HI0066 | reverse complement strand
TAAAAACTCACCTTTATACATTTGATTATTTCAACTTTTCGCTAATACTTAGTCCACCAACAGCGGCAGCTGTTGGGGACATGAAAGTTTTTCATGGATACTACTCGCACTTATTGCCGGCTGTGTTTGGTAGCACACCCGGCATTTTTTATGTCTGAAAAAAGCCTCGTTTTTACACATCCCTGATACACTGAATAGTAAGAGAACAATTTTCTGTTCAGATCTTGTTTCATGACGAATTTAACCACAACGAACGAACAAAATGGATCTTAGTTTTTCCGTTATAGGTAACGCGACTGGCGCTATTACGTTTGCATTGCTAATGATATACGCAGTGCGCAGTTATCAGCGACGCGCTACCGATAAAGCCATCTTATTTGCGACCAGCACTACGCTGTGTTGGTTATTGATACTGACAATTCAAGCTTTAGGTTTTGAGCTGCCATTTACCTTGCGCTATAACCTTGAGCTATTACGAACCGCTGCGTGGTTTACGGTCTTGTATGCCATTCTTGGCGTCACAGTTTTTCCTTCTAAATTTAAAATCGGCCCCCAATTCTTTTTTACAACCGGCGTTATCACTTTAATCTCTGGGTTGATTGCGGTACTGATAATTCAAGAGCTATTCACAATATCCCTCGTCTCTGGCAAAACACTGTTAGTTCTTAACGTTCTCGTATCATTAGTAGGCATTCTGTTACTAGAACAAATTTGGCGAAACTCTTCTCTCTTTACCCGCGCAGGAATTAAGTATCTCAGCATCGCGGTTGCAACCATCCTTGCTTATGACTTCGTTATGTACTCCGACGCCCTGCTCTTCAATCGTTTGTCAGGAGCACTTTGGGATAGCCGTGGCGCTGTAAATGCGCTAGCTGCCCCCCTGATCGCAGCAACACTGGTGAAT
>NZ_LWFH01000613.1:0-1077 GCF_001635725.1 Oleiphilus sp. HI0066 | reverse complement strand
AAACCTTCTTCTTAGAAGAGTACCAACTCAATTATTTAATCCACACCTATGAAAAACCAATCATCTGTTTAGGCAAAGGCATTGTCATGGGCGGTGGACTTGGGTTGATGGCTGGAGCCAGTCATCGTGTGATCACGGAAACTTCTCGCATCGCAATGCCCGAAATTACCATTGGTTTGTTTCCTGACGTAGGTGGTACTTATTTCTTGAGTCGAATGCCACGTGGTTTGGGAATATTCTTTGCGCTAACAGGAGCAAGTATTAATGCAACGGACGCGCTGACACTTGGCATCGCAGATCATTTCATTGCAAACGAAAAACTCGAAAGCTTACAAAGCGCTTTGGCTGCTGCATCATGGAAAACCAAAGATAACCATGCGCTTGTTAGCCAAATCATCGACGAACTTGGCTGCGAAAACTCAGTTGATTCGAACTTATCGCACCATGAGAGTTTACTCGAGGGCATATGCCAAACAGGAGGGCTTGGCGATATTGTTCATGACCTAAATAGCATCAAAGACGCAAGCCCTTGGTTGAGCAAAGCNATTGCCACGATGAATGCAGGCTCACCACAATCTATGTTAGTGATCTTCGAGCAACTCAGACGTTTCCGATACGCAAGTTTGAAAGAAGTATTCAGCTCTGAGTTAATACTTGCAACCAACCTTGTGCGCCACCCAGAGTTTGCTGAAGGCGTTAGAGCGCTTTTGATCGATAAAGACAAAAAGCCAGTATGGCAACACGCACACTTTAGTGCTGTAAGTGCCTCGGAAATGGAAGCCCTGTATACTCCCCCTTGGTCTTCCAACCCTATTACCGACTTACTTTAAGCATCTTAAAAGGACCTAAGGCTCAAACTATGGCAAACACTCTTTTCATTCTTTTGAGCCTTCTATTACTGAGCCAATACGCGCACAGTGAATCCGAAGCTCCTAAGCCAACAATCATTTCAGGGCATGCGCTTTCTCTCTATGGTTCTGCAAAATACGATGAAGGCTTTACACATTTTGACTGGGTAAACCCTAACGCACCAAAAGGCGGAACTTTACGTCTAATGGGCTTCGGCACTTTTGACTC
>NZ_LWFH01000612.1:0-695 GCF_001635725.1 Oleiphilus sp. HI0066 | reverse complement strand
TCACTAAGAGACTTGTCAAACAATAACTCTTCTAGTTGGTCGACGGCAGATTCAGAAAGAGGCATAGATTTATATCCGTAAAATAAAAAGCCAGAAGCGCATTAAGCTAACTTCTGGCTTAAAGAAAGTCCAATAAAGCTTATTGGCCTTGCGTTTCACCTTCATTCACTGGTGCTGCTGAAGCCGCTGATGGCTGGCTTTCAGTAGCTTTCGCGCGTGGGTCGTTGTGTGCAAGTTTTGCTTCACCTCGCTGGCGACGGCGTGCTGGGCGCTGAGGCTTAAAGGTACTAGCGTTTGAGTTTGCAACGGCAACCGAAACATCAGGGCTTGATTTAGACTCTGCAGCTTCCGGCTTCGGCTCAGGCTTTTTCTCCACTAGAGCTTTTGCCGTTTCAGCTTTTTCTGCTGGTGCTTCAGATTGGGCTTTGGTTCCTGATGCTTGTTCGCCAGTGGCTTCTTTTTCTGAGCTTGGGCTACGACGACGGCGACGACGTTGCGGTGCCGGTTTTGTATCGTCTTCTTTCGCTTCAGTTTCAGCAGTCGTTACGGCCTCAGCTTGCGCAGATGGCTTTTCAGCTTTTTCTGCTTTTGTTTCGGCTTTAGGCGCTTCTTCTTTTGAAGTTTTGCTTACTGCGGTATCATTCGGTGTTGCACTTTCAGGCTCCGACGCTGCTTTTTCTGCTGGCTTTTCAGCG
>NZ_LWFH01000611.1:0-951 GCF_001635725.1 Oleiphilus sp. HI0066 | reverse complement strand
CTTAACGCCAGATTCTGTCAACTGTAGCGCTGCGCGCATACCAGAACCGCCGCCACCGATAACGATCGCATCGTAATTTAATGTTCTTAATCCTGCCATGTTAAATCACCCCCACAGAATCTGAATGCCCCAAACAACGTAGGCAAACAACACTACGCCGAAAAAGGCTTGAAAGCTCAAACGAACCGCTGTCGAACGCATGTAGTCCGTCGACACAGTCCACAACCCAACCCACGCATGAGCACCAATACAAAGAAGCGCAAGCAAAGAGAAAATACGCATCGCAGTGCACGCAAACAAGCCGCTCCATTGCTCATAAGTAAGCTCAGGGTTATAAATCAGATAACCCAAAATAAATACTGTATAGGCAGCCAAAACGACTGCAGTAAAACGCTGAATGATCCAATCGGAAAGACCGTTACGACCAAAACTAGTAACACTAGCTACCATATCCAAACCCCCGCCAGAACGATTAGAACCACTGAAAGAACGATTGTGATCTGTGCGCCGAGCTCACCGCCCTCGATCGTTTCGCCAACACCGAGATCCATAATTAAGTGCTTCACACCAGCAACCAAGTGATAAAGCAACGCCGATACAACACCCCAAATGATGAATTTAACCAAGGCATTATCGAAAAGCGCCTTCGCTTCAGCGAAGCCTTGCTCACTACTCAGTGACAAATCCAACCCATACATTAAAAACACCAAGCCAACAAACAACATAACACCAGTGATACGGTGCGCGATTGAAGTTAAAGCAGGCAAAGGGAATTTAAACTGAGTCAAGTCAAGATTGACTGGTCTTTTATTCTCCACGGCTATCTTCTCTCTTTTAATAAATCGATGATGAACACATCATGTTCAATAACGAACTTATAGAAAACGCAGATCACAAAGTTCGCTTATATTTTTTAAAATGGCGAAATCAAAACGCTAAGAAAAACAAAGC
>NZ_LWFH01000610.1:0-992 GCF_001635725.1 Oleiphilus sp. HI0066 | reverse complement strand
TATCAAGTTCCAGTCGAAGTTCGTCCGGCTCGCCAAATGGCGTTGGCAATGCGTTGGTTAGTAGAGTACTCACGTAAGCGTGGTGAGAAGTCTATGGCTCTACGTCTTGCAGGTGAAATTCTTGATGCTGCGGAAGGTAAAGGTGCAGCGGTTAAGAAGCGTGAAGACGTACACCGTATGGCGGAAGCGAACAAAGCATTTTCGCACTACCGTTTCTAAAACAAATTTTCGTTTTAGTACAACAACAAGCCTGCTATATGCAGGCTTGTTGCGATTAACGAGGAAAGTTAAGTGGCACGTAAAACGCCTATAGACCGTTACAGAAATATCGGGATCGTTGCGCACGTTGATGCGGGTAAGACGACGACAACCGAGCGCATTCTATTCTATACAGGCCTATCTCATAAGATTGGTGAGGTGCACGATGGTGCAGCTACCATGGATTGGATGGAGCAGGAACAAGAGCGCGGCATTACCATTACTTCTGCGGCAACTACGTGTTTTTGGTCGGGTATGCGTCAGCAATTCGATCAGTTCAGAATTAATATCATTGATACGCCGGGGCACGTTGACTTTACCATTGAGGTAGAGCGTTCTTTGCGAGTATTGGATGGTGCTGTGGTTGTGTTGTGTGGCTCGTCTGGTGTGCAGCCGCAAACAGAGACCGTATGGCGTCAAGCCAACAAATACCAAGTTCCTCGCATGGTATTTGTAAATAAAATGGATCGTACCGGTGCTGACTATTTGTCGGTCGTGGATCAATTAAAAGATCGTCTTTGTGCTAACCCTGTCCCGCTTCAGTTAACGATTGGTGCTGAAGATGAGTTCAAGGGCGTCGTTGATCTCGTAAAAATGAAAGCCATCATTTGGAATGAGTCTGATCAAGGGATGACCTTTGATTACCAAGACATTCCAGCTGACATGCTTGATGATTGTGAGTTGTACCGCGAAGCTCTCGTTGAGGCCGCCGCTGAAGCGTCTGACGAATACAT
>NZ_LWFH01000609.1:0-764 GCF_001635725.1 Oleiphilus sp. HI0066 | reverse complement strand
CTCTCGGACAGAGATGTCTTCCGAGTACTCATCAAGGTGAATGGTGTAGGGCCTAAATTAGGTGTCGCGATTCTGTCTGGTTTAAATGCCTCAGATTTGAAGCGCTGCGTTGAACTTGAAGATGTTAGCGCGCTGGTAAAGCTTCCGGGTATCGGCAAAAAAACAGCAGAGCGTTTGTTGATTGAGTTGAGAGATAAGCTAGGCGCTGTAGCAACCGAAAACGATGGCCTTGGAGAGATGGAACAAGCTGCCGTTGCTTTACCAGAAGAGTCAGTCGAGCAAGAGGCAGAGGCAGCATTAACCGCATTAGGTTACAAGCCGAGTGATGCGGCGAAGCTCGTGAAGAAGAGTTTTGAAGCAGGGATGTCTGTCGAGGATCTTATTAAGCAGGCCCTCCGTTCGCTCAGCTAGCTAGTGTGTTTGGCACTGTAACTGATATTTAACTTTCGTCAGTGTGCTTGAGATGTACACTAGTTTTATTCATCACTCTCTTTTAAGCCATGATTGACGCAGACCGCCTAATTTCCGCCGCGCCCAATAGCGGCGGCCGCAGTAAGCAAGAAGAAGCACAAGATCGTGCTATTCGCCCGAAATTACTAGCTGACTACGTAGGTCAGCCTGTTGTCAAAGAACAAATGTCTATTTTCGTTGAGGCAGCAAAAAAACGAGAAGAGGCACTTGATCATGTTCTTATTTTCGGTCCGCCTGGCTTAGGTAAGACAACGCTCGCGAATATCCTCGCTAATGAACTTGAATCTAACATT
>NZ_LWFH01000608.1:0-834 GCF_001635725.1 Oleiphilus sp. HI0066 | reverse complement strand
TTAAGTCTGATCATGACTTAGCAAGGGTCTTAAATCGTCCAGCTTATCAAACAAATGCCAGATATATTGATCAGTTCCATTCACTCTGTGTGGATGTAAATCTGCTAGCGCGGGATCATTTCGATAATGATCAAAGGCTTCTTTAGTTTCCCATTCAACCAATATCATCGCCGTGCGCGGAGAGATATCGCCCTGTATAGATTCACGAAATTTTCCGAGCGAGACAACACGCCCACCATGCGACTGAATCTCTTTCGCTGATCGTCGCGCGTAGGCTTTGTATTCAGAGGCATCTTTAATATTGAAAAGGTTGAGTGCATAAACCGGCATACGTATCACGTCCTACTATTTGTTTTGGCTTAGTGTATTGCAAACTCAACTAAGCATCTCTACTTGATTAGCGTTTTGAGAAACGTTCAAACCTCAGATAAATCGTGGCGTCAAGCACATACTCCATAGAACACCTATTCGTTCAAATTAACCAGAAAAGTCCTGCAAAGCAGTTTGGAGCAATCTAGGGTAAACATAGGTCTCTGATAACTAGGAAGAAGTATGCAAGTAGTATTCAAAATGTTCGTCGCTTCATTGGCATTCGCCATCATCACAGGCTGCGCAACGCGCGATGCTTACATGGGTGAAGAAAAAACCTCTAACGCAACATTAGGTAGTGTCATTGGTGCGGTGAGTGGTGCAGTCATCGGCGCTGCGACGTCTAGCAAAGGTGATAGAAAGAAAGGCATTTTAATTGGGGCAACTGCTGGGGCTTTAGCCGGAGGTGGTGCCGGTTATTATATGGATCAGCAAGAAGAACAATTGCGCAAAAAACTCGAACGC
>NZ_LWFH01000607.1:0-1088 GCF_001635725.1 Oleiphilus sp. HI0066 | reverse complement strand
GAACCGAAATTAGGTTTAGGAATGATCTCTGAAATCGAAGGGCGGAGAATCCTGATCACCTTTCCTGCGGCCGATGAAATTCGTACTTATGCGACAGACCAAGCGCCTATTTCTCGGGTGATTTACAAAGTGGGAGATGAAGTTCGTGATCATGATGATCAACTCTATGTGATCAAAGATGTCGATCTAATTGATGATCTTGTCTTTTATCATGTTTCCAGTGATGCCTCGACAAAACAACGTATTAGCGAAGTTGAGCTGAATTGTTTTATCCAGTTTACGAATCCATTGCAGCGATTAACCAATGGGCACTTCGATCGTAATCGCGCATTTCGTTTGCGTTATGAAACCTTGCAACATAATCATGCCCTTCAACTGAGTGGCGTTAAAGGCTTGCTTGGTTCACGCACGAGCTTGCTTTCTCATCAGGTGTACATTGCAAAAAATGTCGCACAACGTTTTGCACCACGTGTCTTGTTAGCAGATGAGGTTGGCCTCGGTAAAACCATTGAGGCAGGCATGATTATTCATACCCAACTACAACGCGGTTTAAGTTCTCGCGTATTGATTTGTGTGCCATCGACACTGATTCATCAGTGGCTTGTTGAAATGCTGCGCCGATTCAATCTGCGTTTTTCTATTTTTGATCATGCTCGTTGTGATGCGTTGATTGAAGAGGGCGTCGAGAATCCTTTTGAAGAAGAGCAACTAGTATTATGCGATATTGCAACACTTAGCCAAGATCCTGCTCTTTCCGCGCTCGCTAGCGAAGCTGATTGGGATTTGTTTGTCGTCGATGAGGCACATCATCTTGAATGGAGTGCCGAGAAAGCGAGTGATGAATACTTGTGTGTTGAAGAGCTATCGAAGATTAGTCGAGGCGTGTTACTTCTGACTGCGACACCTGAACTTTCATTTTTTTTGTTTCAGTTTTTTCTCTTACGTTTGCTTGATCCTGATCGTTTTCATGACCTTGAAGCCTTCAAGGAACAAGAAAAGCATTATGGCGAAATTTCAGAGTTAGTGAAGCAGCTACAAAGCCAAACCGATGATGCGCCGGTTGATGCCAGCCTTAAATCAGACCTGAG
>NZ_LWFH01000606.1:0-1175 GCF_001635725.1 Oleiphilus sp. HI0066 | reverse complement strand
ACAACGATTGCGTCGCTTTTAGCTTACCTTTACCAGATTGATGGATTATTTCTGGGCGTGTGTTTTGATCTAGCAGAGCCATCGCCGCTGGTACGACTTCATTCAACTTCTGAGCACCTAAGCTACCACCTACAACCAATATGCGCGGTTGACGCGACGCATCCCATTTTTTGTCGTTACTAGACTGGTTCAACGCAACAATTTCTTCCCTAATCGGATTTCCAATTAGTGTTGCTCTCACGGCAGAACCAAAGCTATTTGGAAAAGCCTCATACACGGCTTTGGCTATCTTCGCCAAGATCCGATTCGTCATTCCCGCAACGGCATTTTGCTCATGAACGACCAATGGGCGACCAGACAATCTAGCTGCAAGGCCCCCAGGACCAGATGCAAATCCACCCATTCCCACGACCAAATGCGGCTTCACTTTATTGAGAACACCAAAAGCTTGAATTAAGGCATGCACCAAGTTGAATGGAGCCTTTAAAAGAGCAAGCTTGCCTTTGCCTCTTAGCCCGCTCACGCTAATGCCATAAAAGGGTATGCCCTGTTTCTCAATGACCGACTGCTCGAAACCACCATTAGATCCAAGCCAAGCAACATTCGCCCCTTGCTCTTGTAACTTTCTAGCCGTTGCAAGAGCAGGAAATACATGACCACCTGTTCCGCCAGCCATCATCAAATACGTTTTCATGAAGACTCTCCTATTCTTGCATGGAGGGTTTCATGATGAACGCGCAACAAAATCGCGATAGCAGCAATACTTATAATCAAACTACTTCCGCCATAACTCACCAAGGGCAAGGTCAAGCCCTTAGTTGGCAATAAGCCCATGTTCACGCCCAAGTTAATGCTTGCTTGAACGCCTAGTAGTATTGCGATGCCATATGAGAAATAAGCATGGAAAAGCAGCCCTGCTTTTTCAGCCACACGTGCAATTTTGAATGCGCGGTAAATCAACCACGAAAATAATGCGACGACGATTAAAGAACCAATCAGTCCGAATTCTTCCGCAAGAATAGCGAATACAAAATCGGTGTGAGCTTCTGGCAAATAAAACTGCTTCTGCAAGCTATTACCTAGCCCAACGCCAAGTATTTCACCTCTTCCAAAAGCAATCAGAGATTGTGTTAACTGATAACCTGCGCCAAATTGATCTGCCCACGGGTCGGTAT
>NZ_LWFH01000605.1:0-1186 GCF_001635725.1 Oleiphilus sp. HI0066 | reverse complement strand
TCCTTAAACTACTTTGATCCAACCAAATCAACCATTATTCACTTCCATGGATGGCAAAATGGTTCATCGCAAAACAACTATTCACGTGAAGATTTTTTATTCGATTACAACGGCGAGAACGTGATTACATCGGCAAGTTGGAAAGCGCGTGATTGGAACATTGCGTACTTTTACTGGAACCAGTTAGCTGACGAGGCAGAAGTAAAAGATGCTGAAGCGAAAATCTGGACGCCCAATGGACCGCGCGGCATGCGTTATCGTTTAAACGATGGTTCGTATAGTACAGCGCTGTCACCAAACAAATCTGTTTCTGACATTGCGTTTGAACAAATCACATCAGTGCTTTCGGGCAGCACCTCATACTATGTTCGATTATCAGGTCATTCTCTTGGTAGCCAGTTAGCGACTAACGTCACAAAGAAAATCAGTGACGCGGTCTATAACGGTACTGTCGGCAATAACCTGACTGTCGACCGCTTAGAATTGCTTGATCCTTTCTGGTCAGCAGATCCAAAATCATACCTTGGTGATGCGAATGGCGACGGTAATACTGATTGGGTCGGCGAACATGCGCGCTGGGATATTCAAACCTTAATCGATCGACACAACTTGCCAGTAACTTGGTACAAATCGAGTGGTATTTTGGATATTTGGATCGGAGATCGAAATACGATCCTAGAGGGTATGGTTACGTTTATTCATAATCGATTCTGGTATTTGTCAGGCCCTGATTTCGTTAACAAACATAACCACGTGGTTCCTTGGTACTTCCGTTCAATGGCTTCAAATGCGCCTGAAGAAGTAACCATTACATGGTGGGGGGCACGCCGCACAACTGGCAAGCTAGCAGCAAGTGCTCGCACATCAGATTCACGTATTCAAGAGATGATGGGTGATCGATATCACTGGGATCAGGTAGAAGGTCGTTACACGACTGACCCTTCGGATGACCAATTCGAACGAAAGAACTACTAGAGCACAGTATGAGCCCCTCATAGGGGCTCAATCACTTCTCTGGAACAGGCGTATATTCGCAACTATCTCCAGGGATTTTTGGAAACTTCCCTTCTTTCCAATCACGGCTCGCTTGATCAATTTGTTCACGACTAAACGACACAAAGTTCCAAAACATATGTGGCGCAGTTGGAAAAGCTTCGCCACCGAGCATAAGCACGCGAGAATAACT
>NZ_LWFH01000604.1:0-1282 GCF_001635725.1 Oleiphilus sp. HI0066 | reverse complement strand
GTTTATTTTCAAACTCTCGTTAATCTTAAATTCAATACTTCTAATCCGTTTATGTTCTTTCTTGCTCGCACAAGAAAGAACCAAAGAAATGCGTACCTGCTCTTCGGCCCTGCGGGTACATTCGTGACTGGTTAAAAATGGCGCTGCAGGACTCGTTCGCTACGCTCTCTCAAACAGTCCTCGCTTTATCCATTTTTAATTGGCGTCACTCATCCTACGAGAAGGCAGATTCCGCTTCGATGAAGCTTTTAGAAAAACAAACATGACTTTGCAGTCGAGCTGACAACGAATAAAGACTGATAGGTTTTGACCTGAAGTTTGTTGAAAGGGGCTTTGGGGTTGAGTTGTCTATTTTCAAACTATCGTTAATCTTAAATTCATTACTCCTAATCCGTTTATGTTCTTTCTTGCTCGCGCAAGAAAGAACCAAAGAAATGCGTGCCTGCTCTGCGGCCCTTTGGGTACATTCGTGACTGGTTAAAAATGGCGCTGCGGCCTGGCCCAGGCCACACTCTCTTGCTTCGCCATTCACCTTGTCTCGTTCGCGCTGCTCTCTCAAACAGTCCTCGCCTTATCCATTTGTAACTGGCGTCACTCATCCTACGAGAAGGCAGATGCCGCTTCGATAAATCTGGAAAAAAAACAAGGTTTGTGTCTTGCACCAACACCCCTTCTGACATGATGAGTCGCGGATAAAATAAACAGGAATTCGTCGAGGACTGTTTGAGCCGAAGGCGAGTCCCGCAGACGCTGTTTATTTTTGAGCAACGAATAAGACCGAAGGGCATGTCAGCGGGGCTGATTGGGATTGTTAAGGGACTTGTCAGCACAAGTGCCTTAACTCGACCTTTAGGTCGAAACCTGAAAGCGGAACAATCAAAGCTCTTAAGGCGCTGTAGGCCGCCGCTGACAAAAACATTTAAATGAAATTGAGCATTAATCCAACAACCGATTAAATTAATTCATCGCTATGACAGAAAGAACAAATAAACCTCAAATCAAAACCTTAAAGCGCCTATCGGCCGCCGCCGACTCTGTTCCCTAATCTAATGGAAAATTAAACGCTAAGTGAAAAACACCATCCTCTGCATCAGCAAAACGATAGCCAAAGCCAATGCGCTCGATATCACCCACTGAGGTTTCAATGGCTTTATCTAAGCCCCAAGTAAAACCAAGCTCGTGTACGTATTCATCTTGAAGAACAAGAGCTTCGTTTTCCTGAAGATCAAAGCCGACAGCAAAATAATAACTCGTCACATAGAATGAGAAGAAACTGCTCAAA